>NZ_JAUBSF010000133.1:0-12224 GCF_036704615.1 Microcoleus sp. K4-B3 | reverse complement strand
ATTGCCTACGCAGTAATGGATGGAATTGAAGCGAGAGGGCAACGAGGAAATTATATAACTAATCGCTTTAAATTCAGATCCAATTCCGCTTGTTAACATTTCTTTACTTACCTGGGTTTTTTTATACCGACCTACTTAGCAGGGATATGTAGCGACCTGCAATACTAAACGCTCAAACCTGCAATAAACGTCATTTCTCAGCGATCGACCGATCGCAAATCGACTGATTAAGCCGAACGTCTCACGCTGAAGTCCAGGATTGTTTGCAACTAGAGTGAAATTGATGGCTCACTCTCAGAAGACTCAGGCTAAAATCTACGATTAAAGTGAGGACACGCATCAAATAGGCTCTTTTTTATTCTTCCTTCTTCCTTATGTCTGCAAATGCCCGATCGCCCCGTCCCAAATCCCGGCTGAGGCAAGTTTTAATCAGACTTGCCTTAGCCGTAATTGCTGCTATTATTGCTTTCAACATTCCTAACTCTTTAATTCCAGTGTTTAAAGAATCCGTATCCGAAGCAACGCCGCCGCCAGAAATCCAAAACGTGCTGGCGGGCCGGCGCAAAATTGTGACAGTGGGCGACAGCATCACCGAGGCAGGAAAATACCCCGGAGGTTACGTTTGGCTGCTGCAACGCTATCTGAATGCCCTTTATCCCGATCGCCAAATCGAAATCGTCAACGCCGGAATCTCCGGTAACAAGGCGACGGATATGCAAGCGCGCTTCCAGAAAGATGCGATCGACCAAAAGCCAGATTTAGTGATGATTAATGTCGGAGTCAACGACGTTTGGCACGCTTTCTTCGACTTCCAAAACCTTCGGTTTTATCCGCAAGGCAAGTTGCCCACGGGAGTACCACTGGCACAATATCGGGAGAAAATAACTGAAATGGTGCTGGCGGCAAAAGCCGCAGGAATTCGAGTTGTACTGCTTTCTCCTACTCCGATCGGCGAAATTCTCGACTGCCCAGAAAATCGCAGGTTGCAAGAGTATATTGCGGCGATGCGAGAAATTGCGTTGCAGAATCAGTGCTTATTTATCGATTTGAATGCACCGTTTCGGGAAGTTATCGGCACGTATCAAAAGCACGCGGGTAAAACTTTGAATTTGTTAGCTGCAGATGGAGTGCACCCGAATCCGTCGGGATATCGAATTATTGCTTTTACTATCTTGCGCGGTTTGGGCGTACCCGCAAAGGATATTGAGAATTTGGAAGTCAAACATTAAATCTTTGAATTTAGTTAAGTGTTGACTATTGGCTGTTGGCTGTTGACGGTTAATTGAAAGTATCGAGGGTACAAGCCCCCTGATTTATTTCTGGGGTAAATTCTTCAAATCTAAAATCATTCACTTGGCGGATGATACCGCTTCAACCAACAGCTACCGATAATCACCAACGCCACCACAACAATAATTTCCGTCCAAAAAAAGGAAAGGAAATCGCTGGCAGTTCCCACCGGCGGCACCCCCGGTTGAGCGTTGCGAATAGCGGGAAAAGCAAACAGCATCACAGCAGTCCAACTCAGCATTCCCACTTCCGGCAACTTCCCTGATTGCATCACTTTTAATGCTAGCAAAAGTGCCATAGTTGACAGCACCCACATGATGACAATAATCACTAAGGCAAAGAATTTTACCGGGATTGAGCGAGTTGCAGAAACATCAATATAAATAAAGATAGAGGAATTCTCTTCCATCGGCTTATAACTGATGTCGAAACCGGGAACATCGGCATTAAACTTAAATTCCAGAGGTACGGGATTCAGTTCAAAGGGAGCAAACTTTTTACCAATCGAAGCCAGCGGGTCGATGGAAATAGCTACTTTAGCAATGTGCCTGTCAAACGGATAATTATTAATTTTTCCCTTTACTAAGTTAAATTTTAATGCAGGGACAATCATCGGTTTGCCTTCTTTAAAGGTAATCTCCGAATCTTGTACATTTGCGCCGTTAACTGTCATTAACAAGTCTTGAGCCGGGTAAGTTGGCCCTTTTTTATAAATACCTTTGAGTTCAAACTGCAAGCGGGTTTCTAATTCGTTTTTAATGGGATCAACTGCAATTACCGCCATTTTGACTTCTACCAAGCCTTTGAGGGGCGCAGCGGTATCTTGAGACGGTCTGTAAGGCTCTTGGGCGTTAGCATTGTGAGAGTAAATAAATAAGATAATTGCCAAACTTACGGCGAGGCTGCAAATTAAAATAAGTATTTTTTTGAGAGTTAATTTGTTGACAGTTTGCATTTATTATGGATATTTTACATTTTGATTTGTTGTTAGTATTTCCCGCAGTCTGCCAGTCCGCCAGTCCGCCAGTCCGTCAGGGGTTAAAACTTGTGTCTCATAGCTAAAATCGGTGAAAACTGACATCTTGCACCATCTTCAGGAACAGGCAAGATGCCTGTTCCACAAGAGTTCAATTTTCCTTCTTGTGGGGTGGGCAGGAGAGCCCGCCCATAGTAGCGCAACTACGAACCGATAGGAAGCAGTACATTTGTTGTGAAACTGCCGTGCAAACCGTAGGGAATGTGCTGTTTTAAATGCAGTCGCGCTACGGGCCCTTTGGTGATGTCGCGAGCATCTAAAATCACTAAGGTCGATCGATGATTAGCTGCATCATACATTAAAACCAGCAGCCAGCCGTCATCCTCAGCAACAGCATCGGGACGGAGAACAAACACTGGTTCCCCCGCAAAACCGCGTGGCGCCGCACTCCAAATTTGCCTTTCACCAGTTACGAAATCTATTTTGAGGATAGCTTGCAAAGGAGCATTTCCCGTGGGAGAATCCGCAGCACCGATATAAAGATATCGGTAAGGTTGTCCGACATTATTAGGATGCAAAGTTGGAAACTCGCAGCACCGAGTTTCAACAACTTGATGCTGCACGGTTTTGTCTTGCAAATTTAACTTAAAGCGCCACAATTCGCCCGCTGGAACGCTATCAAAATCAATCTCGCGAAAATCGCCGTCCGCTTCTACAGTTGGAAATGATTCGTAACAAACTGAATCTACAAAAACTTCGCCTCCTTGTTCCCATGCGTTGCAGTGATGGAAGACAAAACAAGGTTCCGTTTCTAATATCTTCACCTCGTCAGTGCCGTTGCGGGGAATTAAAATTGCTTGCGTTGGCTTGTTTGGCGAAAATTGAATGCACTGGGAGGCACTCCGAAATCCTAACAAGAAAAGCAGCGGATTGAAGCTGACGGGATTTTGGAAGAATATGCAGTAATTCGGGGTAATTACCATGTCGTGCAGGAAGGCAAAACCCGGTATTGCATGGGCGTGACGCTGCAAAAGTTTGCCGCTTTCGTCGAGTTCGTAAATCGTGATGGTACTCGACAAACCGGGCTTGACGGAAAAGTTGACTAATCTGTCTCCTTTGCCATTCTTCCCTTTTTCAATTCTGGGGTGGGCGGCGAAGGCTTCACCGGGTTCCAAGATGCCGTCTAGGGTATCTAAGCCGAGTGTTTCTAGGCTGCGGGGGTCGAGTCTGTAGGGCTGTGCTGCTTCCCAAAGTGCTAGCAGTTTGTCGCCCCAATAAATGATGTTGGTGTTGGCAATGTTTTTGATTTTGACATCAAAGATGTTGGCTAGCCAGCCCCCGGGCTTCTGTGTGCCGAAAACGCCTCGGTGAAGAATTTGTCCGGCTTTTTGTTCGGCGAGATAGCCTTCTGTGTGTACGAATCGGTTGCGGAAATGGGCGCAGCCTTCGCTTAGGGCGATCGCACAAACCATCCCGTCGCCGTCAAACGGGTGGTGGATGCGCTGGCCGTTGACATCCAATAATCCGGGCCCGTTGCGGAAGAATGTGCCTTGCAAGCCGGGGGGGATTTCGCCTTCTATGTCGTCAATCCAGTAATCGGATTCGTTGGGTTGGGATTCGTAGCCGCGCTGCCAGTCTGTGCGATCGTATGATGAATTTGGGGCGGCTGTTTGAGATTCAGAAAGCTGTAATTTTTGCATTGGTAGAATAAGCTTTATTGATTTAACCGCAGAGAACACAGAGGGCACAGAGAGAAAGAAAGTCGGAGAATTAGGAAACACAGGAGAATTCATCCGTGTATCCGTGTCAAAATCCGTGTATGCCTGCCTTTATTTGCTATCTGCGGTGCGGCTTTGTGACCTTACTGTCGGTACTAAGTCGGGAAAGTATTCGGGAATGAAATGCTGTCCGCCTGGTTTGGAAGTGCCCAGTTCGGGTTCTAATACGGGAAGAGACTTTTGAGAGTTTGGATCGTTGCTTTCTGTACTCTCGGCGGGCAGCCAATTTAAGAACAGTAGGGGCAGAAGTGTGGACAGGTTTGTGATGATGACTAGCAGCCAGAGGTTATCGAAATTGCGATCGGTAATTCCTAGCAAGTGGGTCAAAAGTGCACCGCCTTCGTGGGACAAAAGTCCTGCTAAATTTATGATTGACATCAGCAGCGCAAATAAAGTTGCTTCGACGCCTGGGGGACACAAGCGGGCGGAGAGTATCAGCACCGGCATATAAGCAATTTGTCCGATTACTGTCAGGATCAGGCTGTCTCCGATGCTGAACCATCGATCGTCAATTCCTAAAGCTCGGTTCGCATGAGTTACTAATAATAAAGTAGTCATGCCCAAAACAGTCGCCATGACCGTTGACCAGCCAAAAATTACTCGAAATGGAACTGTTTTGAGGAAGCGCTGAAACAGCCAGACGCCGGCGAGGGCGGCAATGCTGGTAACGAGACGCACTCGGCCGAGAAATTCTGGTTGAAAGCCTAATTCGTTGGTGGTGAAAAAGAAGAAGGCCGAGTCTGAACTTGGGGTGGCTTGCAAGACGAAGAGAAAGGCGGTTGGCAGCCAAATTGATTTTTGGGTAACAGCTTGCCGCAGTTTTTTTAATTGGTCTTTGACACTTTCAAAGTCGGTTATTTTGTTGGTTTTTTCTTCGGTAATTAACCAAGCTGTTGCTGATACAATGAGCGGGAAAGATGCGGTGATTAAAAATATGGTGTGGGTGCTGAAGTGTTGCAGCAGGAAACCGCTGAGGTAGGCGGTAATTAGTCCGCCGATGGCTGAGGCCCCCCAGGATAAGGATTGCAGGGAACCGGCGTCGGTAACGGATTCTTTTCTGGCCCTTTCGACTACCAGGGAGTCGGCGATTACGTCGCTGACGGCGAGGGAGAGGGAACTCAGGGCGATCGCGCCTGTAGCTGCAAGCGGTGTGTGTACAAGTGTGGCGAGGCTCACCCATGCTGACGTTCCCAGCAGCCCGGAGAGGACGATGTAAGGGCGTCTGCGGTAGCCAAATATCGGCAAGCCGTCGGACATGAAGCCGAACACGGGTTTGATAATCCAAGGCAGGGCTACGACGCCCAGCATTGCCGAGACTTCTGCCGGACTCATGCCGAGTTCGTCTTTGAGAAAGAAGCTGACGGCTAAGCGGGCGAGTCCGAGAATGCCTTGGACGAAGTAAATCAGTAAAATGGCTATGAGTTCGGGGGTTGGCTCATTCCCAAAGAATACTTTTTCTTTTAAAGATTCTTTGAGTTTGCTGACGCCGGAGGGGGAAACGAGCATTTGAGCAATATTTCTTAATGAATCTCAATATTTATAACACATTCTTAATGAGTTGGGGTAACTGTCGGAGGTGGGAGGCGAGAGTGGCGGGGAGCTGGTAACGGCTATAAACTTGTAATTAGCCCGAATTCAAGGATTTTTTGTAACAATGAAAGCAGAAATTAGAATTGTTTCTCTGGCAGTTGCTGCGATTTTAGGAGGATGAGCTAATTTAGCCTTAGCTTTACCTGTTGCTAACCAGCAAGGAGATTATACGGGGCTGCTGGCGAGACAGCGGGGGAACTTGCAGGCAAATTGGGTGGTTGTTGACTCGGATTCTCAAGGTTTGAATTGTCGGATGGCTCAGAGATTTCGATCGTTCTATGTAAATGCTCTTGATATGCCCGATGAGTTATTTGTAAGAAACAAACACAATGTTTCGCAGTGGCCAATCTTAACTACTTTTCAGCGAGGAGAACGTTTGCGATCTGTGAGCGGAAATTTGAATAATCAAATGATTATCGCCGATATTCAAGGCAAACCTTGGCTACCTATTGTTACGAAGCATGGACATTGTTTTGTGCGGGCGAACAGCCGTTTCATTAAACCGATTCTGGAAGCTCCCACGACTTACAAACCGTTAGAATAAGATAGAAAGGAAATAGGAAAAAATCGTTAGGTTATACAATTTATATGCAAACTGCAACCAATTCTCAAACCCTGACCATCCAACTGTCTCCTGAAGACAGCGAAAGGCTTTTGGCAGAAGCAAAACGCCGCCGAGTTGATGCTGAAAGCCTAGCCTCTATGCTGCTGCACGACAGCTTAACCGAGCTAAATCCTGTTTCTTTGGCCGATATTGAATCCCTGGAAAAATTGTACAGCTTCCGGGGAAAAACAGAAATATTGGAGTTTCTGGAAAAAAATCACTTTTTGATTCCCGTATTGTTGGAAGCACCAGACAAAATTTGCAATTACTTCCCCGGTAAAAAGTTGTGCCTTGAAGTTGAGGCAGACTCGGAATTTATTGACTCCGCGCAGCTATTTCTGGATATTATTATTGATGGTGACGCCGATGAAATCATAGACGAGGCACTTGACAAAGAAGAAAAATTGTCTGAGGATTGGTATTTACCTCTGCCGTATGAGGTGCGGAAAGTTTTTAGTTGTGGCGTGCGCTAATAATGACTTTTGACTGGTCGCAGTACCTGAATCTAGCAAAAGAATTTCTCGGTCAACCGACTCCTCCTGCAAATCAAGAAGCCAAAATGCGATCGGCTATCAGTCGGGCATATTATGCAGCTTTTATCAGTGCTAGAAATTACTTGCAGGAAACAGAAGGGCTTTCTATTCCGAAAACTGCAGATGCTCACAAGTATGTTGTGCAGCAGTTCAAACAGAGTTCGGACGCCGACAGTCAAAATATAGGGAGGAACTTGGAAAAGTTGAGGAGGGATCGAAACCAAGCAGACTATAACAATAGTGTACCCGAACTGTTCAAGATTAGCAAAATAGCTGTCAAGCGATCGCAGCGGGTAATCTCTCAGTTAAGCAACTTATAAACTGTCAAGTTTTAAGCCCTAGCGAGTAACTGTTTCGACAATTATTTTCTTAATTTAAGCGGGTGTCAAATTTGGATTTGCCTACTTGGTCTACAATTTAAAGTTGATAGGTAATGTGGGCAAGATGTCCCTATTATATTTAGGACTGTTATATGATTATCGATCCTAAAAATGTGCCGGAAATTACGGGCTCAAAGTACCCTCAGCAATTTCAATCTGCTGTTTTGGGGAGAGTTAAAAAACGCTTGGGCGATGCTGCCGGAGTGCAGAATTTTGGGGTAAATTTGGTGAGGCTAGCACCGGGAAGTTGTTCTGCTCTCAGGCACTGGCACACCCGGCAAGATGAGTTAATCTATGTTCTGGAAGGGGAAGTTACTCTGATTACAAATTCGGGAGAGCAAGTGCTGAAACCGGGTATGGCGGCGGGTTTTCCGGCGGGTGATGCTGAGGGGCATCATTTAGTCAACCGCACGAATTCAGATGTTGTTTATCTGGAAATTGGCGATCGCACTCCGGGAGATAGTGCCGAATACCCCGATGACGATCTAATTGCGAAAGCTAACGGGAATAGTTGGATTTTTACTCGCAAAAATGGCGAGGTTTATGAGAGTTGAAAATTTATGAGTCAAGTGAATCTTTGGACTTCGGCGGAACACGCTTTGTGGTATCTTGCTAAAGCTGATGGAATTCCTCACCGCACTGAAGGTGAAGCAGTTTTGTTGGAGGAAGTACCGAAAAATGTTAAGCGAATTCTGGATGTGGGCACGGGAGACGGGCGCTTGTTGGGTCTGCTTAAGTGCGATCGACCAAATGTTGAATGTGTGGCGATCGACTTTTCGCCGACAATGCTGGAAAAAGCCCGAATTCGCTTTGCTGATGACCAGAATGTCACGGTAATCGAGCACAATGTTGATGAATCGCTACCGGATTTGGGCAAGTTTGATGCAGTTGTTTCTAGTTTTGCGATTCATCACGTAATAGACGATCGCAAACGTTCGCTTTACGCCGAGATTTTCGAGCTTTTGGAGCCCGGAGGCATCTTTTGCAATTTGGAACACGTAGCGTCAGCAACTCCGGCTTTGCATCAGAAATTTCGAGAGGCGCTGGGTATTAGCGATTCGCCAGACGATCCGTCTAATAAATTGCTCGATATGGAAACGCAATTGCGGTGGTTTAGAGAAATTGGTTTTACCGATGCAGACTGTTATTGGAAGTGGTTAGAACTAGCTTTGTTAGTTGGTGTCAAACCTGTTTAGCTGCGGTTAAGGACTGCATTGTCGTGTTCTTTTAAAATTGGAAATAGTCACAATTAGTAAGGCGCGTCAGATTTTTAAACCCTCAATAATCGTTCTAAAAATTCACCTGACGCACCCTACAGCTTGATTTTAGTATGCCAGTTGCCTAAGTCCTGAATATAAGAGGTTGCTGTCGTAGTAGAAGTCGATCGCGAACAGTTCTGGTTATTTGAAAATAACCAACAGAGTATTGAGGAGAGAACAGGCGAACTCTTAACCCAAACGATACAGAAAGCAACCGTTTTTTGGAGTAGCAAGCAAATTGAACCTCCAATTTACACTTTTAGTTAGTTGGGATGGAAGATATTGTCTGGTCGCTCGCACATTGGGATCTTACCCAGTTAGAGGGCTGTTTTAAGAGTTATTAACCAAACGATCGAATTAACAACAAACAAAAAGGTATAAAAAATATAGATTGATGGAGCGCAGATAGCTCTCCATAAAGAAGGCATTTTAATTGTTTTTAATGAACCGAGCGGGTGAACAAGACCTTCCGGAATTGAACGGGTCTTAAAACTTTCATCTAAGGCGCTTTCATTATTCAAAAATTCGGTAACTGCATTGGCTCTTAGTAGGTAATAAAGTTGCACCCTCCAGTAGGTAGCTTCTAAAAACCAGAAACCAAAAATTATAACGTATCCTAGGGGAACCAACGCATCTATCTTGCTTGTAAAAACCCAACCAATCAACGCTACCCAAATGGTAATTGCCGCAGTTTTTAATTGCAGCAAAATTGTAGTGAAATTAGCTATTTTTTTCTCTAGTTCCTCTGCTCCTTTTTGCAGCATTGCTAGCTGAAATTCAAATCTATCCATGTTTGATTCCGCGAACGTTTATATTAGAGTTATGGAAAAAATTATAATCTTCTTTTCTTTCGGTGTTGTTAGAGAGCTTCGCCTGACGCACCCTACAAGTCGATTTTAGATTATATAGTAAGGTGCGTCAGATCCCGAAATTCCCGATCGCGGTTAGAGAATTTCGCCTGAGGCACCCTACAAGTCGATTGTTGTGTGACAGTTGCGTCCAGGACTATTAAAGTCACGCACCTTACTCAATTAAATTAAATCCGGTACCTCTGGTTTGATTCGGCGCTCGTACCAGTTCATTAACGGGGTCGAAGTAATGCCGTGCACAATCACAGAAATCACGATTGTTGTAAAAGTAATCCAGGCAATTCTTTCGGCTATTTCGCCTTTCAAACCGTGACCGAAAGCATAGGTAAGATAATAAATAGAGCCAACACCACGAATGCCGAACCAACCGCAAAGCCAGCGGCTGACGGGATGTAAAGGACTGCCGATCGTACTTATCCAAGCTCCCACAGGCCTAATCAAAAAAATCAACAATCCAGCTACTAAGAGGGAGTATCCTCCATATGCCAACATAGGCTCTAGGCGCAAAAGCGAACCTAATAGTAAAATAGTTGCTATTTCCATTAACTTTTCAATGCGCTCGGTAAAGTGGAGTTGGGAAAGCGGTTTTTCTCGGTTGCGGTAACTCCGCTGCATCACAATTCCTGCTACAAAAACTGCAAGAAATCCGTAGCCGTTGACTACTTCGGTGAGGGAATATGTGAGCAGAATTGTGCTGAGAGCAATGAAATCTTCCATTAGTAGATCGGCCGGTCGATAGCGTTGGAGTTGGCGATCGATCCAAGTGACTGCTTTAGCTACTACAATTCCCATAACGATACCTGTGGCGATCGCCCAAATCAAGTCAATTGCTACCCACTGCGAAAACCAGTTCGGCCAGTTGTTATCTTTGAGCGCATAAATGCCGAAATAAACGAAGGGAAAAGCTAAAGCATCGTTCAAACCGCCTTCGGATGTTAAACCAAAGCGCAATTCATCGCGATCGTCTAGATGAGCTAACTGAACTTCTGAGGCTAAAACAGGATCGGTGGGAGCGAGAATTGCTCCCAATAAAATTGCCGCCCCCCAATCTAATTTAACCAACCAATGACCGACAGCGGCCACCGCAAAAATCGAAATTGGCATTAAAAAACCGATCAACCGCGCTGTAGAATTCCAAGCCCAAAATTGTAGCGGGCGATTCATTTTTAAGCCGCAACTGAACAGAGAAACAATAACTACAAATTCTGTAAGTCTTTCTAAAAATAGAGCTTCGGGACGCAAGTCAATCAGCTTGACGCCATAGGGCCCCAATCCGATACCGACAATTAGATAAATTAAGGCATAAGACACCGGCAATCCTGAAATCCATCCGGAACCCAAGGTAACGGTCAGCAGGAGGATGCCAATAACTAGCAAGTTGAGAATGTAATCATCCACCATAGCGATCGCACTTTTAATCAGGTTTACCAAATGCGATTTTTACAGATAAAAGCTTCTGGGGCATCTACCGCCCGCTAGATTCAGATATCCTCCGAAAGTTGCAGTTGTTATACCAAATTTTTGATGTTTCTAGCCTGCTGCTGCGGGCTTTGTCTTTTTGCGCCGTAAACTCCGTGACTGACAATCGACCGGAATTGTTTATTTCATTCATCTGGCTAATAACTAATGATTAATGACTAATTGTTGATGACTAATAATTAATTAGAAAGACCACTTTTTTCGGTAGCGATGATGTGCAAATCTACGTGTTTGAGCGCTCGCACTAACTGTTGAGTCAAAGAACCCCGCAGCAGCAATCTCCAGCGGGATTGCTGGCTTTCGCCGATCACAATTTGAGTAATTCGATACTGTTTAGCTACCTCCGAAATCGCTTTAGCTATATTAGTGCCGTTTACCCGCAAAAATTGCCCCTTAAATTCTTGACAGAGTTTCTCACAAGTTTCAACGTGCAAGATTTCTGCTTTTGTTAAAAATCGGTCTGGATCGTTGACAAACACAGCATAAAATGGGGCATTCATGTAGCTAGCAATCCTCCCGCCCCGCCGCAGCAGTTGCAAGGAATTGGGATAAGTCGAGATGCACACTAAAACTCGTTCGTGAATGTTGCAAGATTGACCTTTTAAAGTTGCTGCATCGTCTTCCACATTGTCTGCGACTTCTCGCAGGGCGAGTTCTCGCAAAGCAATTAAATGACGGCGCTGGAAAAAGTTTTCTAAAGATTGTTCAATTTTTTCGGGAGCATAAATTTTGCCTTCTAGCAACCTTTCTTCTAAAGTTTCCGGCGTGACATCCACAACGACTATTTCGTCAGCATCTTCGAGGACGCGATCGGGCACTCGCTCTCGCACTACAACTCCGGTAATTCGAGCTACTAAATCGTTGAGACTTTCTATGTGCTGAATGTTGAGGGTGGAGAAAACATCAATTCCAGCATTCAGAATTTCTTCGACATCTTGATATCGTTTTTCTCGCAGAGAACCCGGAATGTTTGTATGAGCCAGTTCGTCTATTAATGCTAATTGGGGGCGGCGTTCGATGACAGCTTCACTATCCATTTCGGTTAGCACTTTTCCGCCACGCAGCATTTGTTTTCTGGGCACTACTTCCAGTCCTTCGCCTTTAGCTGCTGTCTCTTTCCGTCCATGAGTTTCTAACAGTCCCATTACCACATCAATGCCTTCAGATTTGAGCCTGTGTCCTTCTTCTAGCATTCGGAAAGTTTTGCCGACACCGGGGGCCATGCCGATAAATATTTTGTGCTTTCCCCGGCGGGGGGTGCGATCGTAAGTGCGGTTCGGTTGGGCGTAAACCGCGTCTGGATTGTTGGTAAGTTCGCTAGAGTGAATCATAGCTAAGTAGTGAGTTGTCAGTTGTCAGTTGGCTGTTGTCAGTTGTCAGTTGCTACAAATAAGCTGTCAAACATCTAAACTGCATTAACTAAGTTACCTTTACTTTTTATTTTTCGGTTCCATTTCATAATTAGT
>NZ_JAUBSF010000221.1:0-1566 GCF_036704615.1 Microcoleus sp. K4-B3 | reverse complement strand
ACTGGAGTTTAGACTAAGACAGAATAAAGAGGCGCATTACTGTAGATTAAATGCACTAAAAGATGAGCGCTCGAAAACTTCTGATTAGGGGGACTTTTTGGCGGGTTTTATGGGACGAGAAAACCCTTTTTTGACCACAGGATATCGAATTCTGGGCCGTCGTTGTTTCCCTTTAATCCAACCGTCCGATTTACCTCGCACTTTCGGAGCTCGAGCTGGTGTGCCTAACAGGGCTAAAATGCTTCCAAAAGATTGAGCTACCCGCCCAGGGGTGAGTTTGACCAGAGATTTCTGCCACGGCAGAGGGCGTTGCGCCACCAAATGACGACCCAACCATAATTGCCAAGTCACAATCGGCATTAAATCGCTCCAACGGTCGCATTGAAGTGGTGTACTGAATTGAGGAACTGTCCAATGCAGGCGATTTTTAGCAAAACGATACCAATGGTCGATCGCAAATCTTCGTAAATAAAGTCGCCAAATTTCTGTGACAGCAGGCATTTTTAACCCCACAAACGCCAACCACATCGGCTTCGCAATCCTGGTAGAGCCATCAGCAGCTAGTCGTTCCACTAGCAGCATCGACATCTCATGAGACGGGGACAAGCGAAAATGTAAATTGTGCCACACCCGTATTCGCAATTGACCTAAATCTGGGTCATCCAACTCAACTTGTTGTGCCGGAGAACTCCAAGTTGTAGAGTCGTTGAGTTTGAATCGCTCGCCGTGAACTTTCGGTCTACCTCGGCCTCCATAAGCAGGCGGTGGCCCCCACAAACATAAATTCGACCGTAGGCGCATCAGTTTATCGATCGGCAATTCTGCGGTTTGATTGACAAACGGCGCACAGCCGTATTCGCTGTCCCACAACGATAGCGCTCTTGACGGCAAGTGAGAACTGACACTCGATAATTGTTGAACAGCCTGAGAAATTGGACTGTCCCAACTGGTAATTCTCTCGTGCAACAGTGGCAAGGCCCAACTTCCTTGTGCTTCAGGTATCCACGCCAATGTACTGTAACCGTATCCTACAGTCACCGGACGACCTCCCAGTTGTGATGGGGAATGTTCGTAGGTACGTTCTTTCAGTGTTTTGGCGAACGGTCTCGACCAACTCGTATGGTCGCCTGCGAGGACAATTCGTTCCGATCGCGGGAGTTGTTGGATGTAAAGTTTCATTAGTTGTTGTCGATCGGGCCCTTGTGTCTTGTAATGCTTCGTAAACGCTTGGCCATTGACGGCGAAACACGCAAGATAATGATAAATCCGCTAAACTTTGAGCTGTTCTGGTCAACAAGAGCGCATCCATTAACTCAAAGGTAGCATCTTGCGCTTTACGTAGATTGTTGTAGATGTCTTGACGAAACTGTTGCAATTGAGTGACAACATTATTCATAGCGGTCGCTCGGGGTTGTGATATTTCCCTATCTTCCGCCATCCGGGTCAACTCAAGCAGAGTTGACCCGGTATTTTTTTGCCTGTTGTTGGTTCTCTCATCTCTTCGATTGTTCTTAGGCGAACTCACTTTTGTTTGAGGGCGATCGTACTCTTTAGTCTAAACTCCAG
>NZ_JAUBSF010000132.1:0-12282 GCF_036704615.1 Microcoleus sp. K4-B3 | reverse complement strand
TCATCAATTTTTCTTTGACACATCTTCTCAAATCCCCTTGACAACTGCCATACAAGCTTAACTTGTTACCAATGATCCCATATCGGTGTACTGTCGGGATTTTCTCGAAGCTGTCTTGGATATTTCTCACCGAGTTGTGATGACTCCAGATATTAGAGATGAGTGGAACAAACATCAATCAAAATCTGCTCGTATATGGCTGCGCCGGATGGTGGCCAAGAAGAAATTATGTCCCTGCGGTATCGCGGTAGATAATGATTTGTGGTGTCAAATTGAAGCAATAGCCGAGAGCGATAAAGAGCGCGAAGTAATGGTTAAAGATTTGCGGTTGGTGGAAGCTGCGATCGCTACCGATCGCACAGTAATTTCACTTGATAACAAAGTAAGACAAAGTTTTGCTAAAGTAGCAGTACAGGTTGATCGGCTTAAAGATATTATATGGGTAAACCCAGCCCAAATGGAAGAAAAACCTCTTGATTGGCTGCAAAATGGTGCTGAACCTGAAATAGAACGATCGCTCGGATTTCATAAAGCACACAACTGAGTAGATTTAGAGTAATTCCGGGTTAGTAGGATCGTCCGTGCGATCGCCATTTTACCAATTTTTAGTTGCAACAAATAAGCGCAAATTTTGTAAACTGCACAAAACTCATACCATTTTAGATTAAAAACGTGAGAATGACTGACTGCATAAGGGTTGGGAATTTGGGCATATAGTTGCATTGTTTCTTGAAAGTGGTATAACTTGTCCGCCGCCAAGCTTTTTCCTTCGAGCTCAATCCAATTTTCAAATGAAGCGTGAAAAATGTTAGATATGGGCGATCGCAAAACAGCACTATTGGCTCTAACACTGCTTGTCCCTGCGGCTAGTATTGGTATCATAGCAGGCTTGTATATTGCCCCGGGAAGCTGGGGACAAACACTGTCAGTCTTGTGTCAAGTTTGGTTGCTGGTTTTTCCGATCGCGTGGTCTGTTTTTGTCGATCGCAAAAAGCTCAGTTTATCCCTGCCCAAGCGCCAAGAGTTGCTGGCTGGATCTATGTGGGGAATATTCATGTTTGCGATGATTGTAGGTATCTATCGGCTTTTCGGTCAGCACTGGATCGATCCTGTAATTGCTAAACAAAAATCGCACCAATTAGGTATTAGCAGTGCTAATATTTACTTGATTGTTGAAGCATATTTTGTGCTGGTTAACTCGCTGATTGAAGAATTTACTTGGCGGTGGTTTGTCTGCAACAAGTGCCAGATTCTCATACCGGGAAAAAAAGCAATATTTCTGAGTTCGCTATTTTTCACCCTCCACCACATTTTTGTAATAGCAGCTTACAGCGACTGGCAGGCTGTGATATTAGGCTCCTTAGCTGTCTTCGCCGCCGGGATAATTTGGTCTCAGTCTTATCTGACTTACCGTTCACTTTGGTCTAGTTATATCAGCCACGCGATCGCAGATTTTGCGCTGGCAATGATTGGTTGGCAAATACTCTTTAACTAGCTGCTTTTTTAGTGACTATCGCCGGTAATTCTACAGTAAAAATTGACCCTTTTCCCAACTCGCTCTCCAGACTAATATCTCCACCCATCATTTGACAGAATTTCTTGGCGATTGCCAGTCCCAAACCCGTACCACCGTACCTGCGAGTAGTAGACTCATCCGCTTGCGTAAAAGCTTGGAATACTCTCTCAATTTGCTCTGCGTTCATTCCAATTCCAGTATCGCTGACTTTGAAACTAATCCATTCTTCACCAGCCGGAATATCCGATTCTGATTCTTTCTCGCTTTGGCCTCCTTCTCGCTTCGCTTCTAAACCTAAAACATCCGATTCTACTTCCTCCCCTCCCAGAAAACTAAATTTTTCTTCCGACTTCCATTGGGCTTCTTCCTTCTTCCCTCTTCCCTCTTCCCTCTCCCTTCTAAAGCGTCTTACTTCTAAAGTAATTTCACCAGCTTCGGTAAATTTGCTGGCATTGCTCAGCAGGTTTAACAAACACTGATAAATCTTAGTAACATCAGTATAAACCGTGCCGATATCGGGCGGACACTTTACTACGAAAATATTGCGAGTTTTGTCAGCCAAAGGTTTAATAGTAGTAGCGACATCCTGAATTATTGTCGAAATCTCGCAGGTTTCTAAGTATAATTCTATGCGACCAGCTTCAATTTTAGAAATATCCAAAATATCATTAATGAGAGATAGTAAATGTCTGCTTGCATTATTAATTTTTTGCAAATCAGGGACTAATTCTTCACAATTGAGGTCGAAGGCTTCTTCTTCTAACATTTCGCTGTAGCCGATAATCGCATTCAGAGGCGTGCGGAGTTCGTGGCTCATATTTGCCATAAATAAGCTTTTTGCCTTGCTAGCTGTTTCAGCTTCGGTGCGAGCTTTGTCTGCTTCCTGATTTTTGGTTTCCAAGCTAGCAAATAACTTTTGCAACTGCACAGCCATGCGATTGAAAGCTTTGGCTAAAGTTCCCAATTCATCTTGGCGATCGATATTTACTCTCTGATTCCAGTCACCGCTAGACAACTGTGCTGCTGCAACTGTCAAGTCCCCGATCGGCCGAACCAAACGGCTGGTTAATATCCACGTCAAACCGCCAACTCCCAAGACTGCAATGGCGGCAATAGTAATTGCAAACTGCCAAAATAACTGTTCTTTTTCTAAAACCTCGGCTTCTTCCTGCAAGATAATTACGCCCCAACCACTTTCTAATTGGTTCAGACATGAAAGCCATTTCACTCCCCGATCGTCGGCGAAGTAAAATGCACCACTTTTGCCTGCTAGTAGGGTTTTGACTGGCGGATAGTTGCTGAGGTTTATTAGTTGCTTTTGAGCAAGTAAGTTCGAGTCGGGGTGAGCGATTAATTGACCTTTTTTGTCAACCAAAAAAGCGAAGCCTGTTTTCCCGATCCGGACTGTTCCAATCGAGCGAGCGATGTCGCTTAATAATATACCTATAATAGCTACTCCTTGAATTTTTCCCTGTTGGTCGGCAGATTTATCGATTGGATTTAATTGGTGTGTTTGAGGAAATTTTTGTTGAAAATTAGTTGCTAGTTCGAGAAGCTGCTTGGTTGTAAAATCGACGCGGCTACCTGCCGGCAAGCCTGAATATTTTTTTTTAAATTGAGCAACGGCCTCGGCGGTGGCGTTGCCGTAAATTCCCGTAATTTCGTTTTTGTAATAGCCGAGTTGTTTGAGTTGCTGCTGCAATTCGCTGACTGAATTTCCTCGATCGCCCAAACTTAAACTAGCAAATTCCCGAATGGGTGTTGAGAAAATAACTGCTGGTTTTCCCGTTAAGCGAGATATCAAAGCTTCGTGAGTAATTTCAGTCCCAGCAACTGCACTTTTAAACCAATAGCGATCGCTGCGTTTGATGCGATCGGGCGGCGTGCCGCTGCCGCGGGCAACAACGTACCCTTCTAAATTGTAAGCTTCGGCAAGGTATATGTGGCTATAGCTGCGGTTGATGCCAACTAGCAGCGGCAACAGTTTGCTGGCATTCATGCTGACTGTACTCGGATCTTGACTGATGCTGCGCAACAATCGAACGTTCATTTGTTCCCACCGGGAGATGCTTTCCGTTAAGACATCTGCTTTTAATTCGAGGTTTTGTTTTGCTTGCGATCGAATAATGTTAGCTGCGTGAAAACTGGCAAACCATATCGCTGCAAGCATCGGCGGCACAACCCCCAAGAGCACACCGATTGTCATCCGGAATCGCAAACTTAGGAAGAATGATTCTTTCATAACATCAAATTTTTTGTAAGCGAGGTCATTTGATACATATTGCGAAGTTGCAGTTGCAGTTTAGGAGTCAACGTTGGCACGATCTAGGCCGATCGATCCAGAGTATTCCTTTTATCTTTACATGGTCATTGAATAATTTGCTGATTTTTTTTACGGTAATTACTTAGACAGGACGTGCGCAGGTACGCTACATAATATACTGTACCCACAAGTGGCAGTCGCTTTTGGGAATTTTTTCATGCGATCGCCTTTTATTAACAAATTTAAAAATCAGCCAGCTAATTAAATTTATATCGGTGAAACTCTTTGTTGTGTAGCACGATTGGGAAACCTATTTTTTCAAACAGTGGAGGCATCAACCGGATTTTTTCACGAACATACGATAAGTGAGGGAAAGGGATATCGCTTGAAAAACCCGGTTTTTTCCCTCCTTCGCGCGTCCAGGACGGTCATTCGCTCGATCGCGCCTCAGCAGGTATTTGAAAAAACCACTATCTCTGAATCCTGACAGAATACGATATTGTGTCCAGCAATATCGACAGCACCGTTACCAAAAAACCACAATCGCCGATCGGTGTTTAGAGCTGTTGGAGCGATCGATAAATCAACATTCTCAAAATAAGAATTTCATCTTTAATGCAGTATAAAATTTTGCGAACGGCGCTCATCCATCTACTCTAGATTGTTACCTATGCTACTTTTGGTCCCCACCTTAAAGGTTGGGTGCTTTTCGGTTTCCCGTACCTCCATTTATGTAGCATAAGCAAGTTCTGTTCTGTTATAGAGGAAGTGTTGTTTAGCTTGGTGTTTGCTGCGAAAAAAGTTGCTGTTTGATGATGAATCAGTCTTTAGGAGGAACTTTTGCCCACCTAAAAATTATCCCTATAGGACTGTTTCGCGATCGCATCAGTTGTTATTATCCATTCAATGACAGCGAACTTGTGGCATATCAATACTGGCGTGTTGCCAACAGTCGCAAGGTTGGATTCTATGTACACACCAGGAAAGCGGTAATTAATATTCACCCGCCCCTCTTTCCTTTCGATCTCTAACATCAGCGCTGGTAGCAGCGCCATAAGGGAATCGGAGTCTTCAGCGGGACTTAAAAATGAAAATCACCTTTGTGCTTCCTACTCTGTCTTGGACTGGTGGAATACGAGTAGTATCTATTTTCGCAGAACGTTTGAGAAAGCGAGGACACTCCGTGTTCGTCATCTCTGTACCCCACGCCCAACCGAGTATGCGCCAGCAAGTCAAGTCGCTGCTGCGGGGACGGGGTTGGATTTCCACACCTGAAAACGAACCCTCATTTTTCGATAACTTAGGTGTAGAACACAAAATTACCGATCGCTACCGGCCGGTAGAGGACAAAGATGTACCTGATGCTGACGTAGTAGTTGCCACATGGTGGGAAACCGCCGAGTGGGTAGCCAAACTCTCTCCCAGCAAAGGAGCAAAAGCTTATTTTATCCAGCACCACGAAGTTTTTGATTATCTACCTCAAGGTAGAGTAGAAGCAACCTGGATGCTGCCCATGCACAAAATTACGATCTCTAAGTGGTTAGTGGACCTAGCTCGGACTAAATACGGCGATCGCACAGTTTCCTTAGCTCCTCCTACCGTGGACACCAAGCAATTTTACGCCAGTCCTCGCAACAAACAATCGGTTCCTACAGTTGGCATACTTTACTCTCCAATCTACTGGAAAGGAACCGACATCGCCCTCAAAGCTTTTGCCTTAGCTGCTGAAAAGATCCCCAACCTGCGTCTGGTTGCCTTCGGTACAGAGGCCCCATCCTCGGAATTGCCCCTACCGGCCAATGCCGAGTATGTAATTCAACCCGACCAAGACAAAATCAAAGACTATTACAGCAAATGCGATGCCTGGCTGCTGGCGAGCCGCTCAGAAGGCTTCGGCTTGCCAATTATCGAAGCGATGGCCTGCCGCACTCCCGTCATCAGTACCCCAGCAGGTGCTGCTCCTGAAATTTTGAGCGGCGGTACAGGCATACTTGTAAGACCAGAAGATCCCGAAGAAATGGCTAAAGCCATAGAGTATATCTGTCAGTTACCGAATTCCGAGTGGCAAGCCATGTCAGAAGCGGCCTATGCCAAGGTGAACAATTATACTTGGGATGATGCCACGGCTCATTTTGAAGCGGGATTGAAAGTTGCTGTAGACAAATCTAAACAGCGGGACGTTAATATAGTTTTCTCTTCTCCCTACGATGCGCCCCCAGCAGCGACAAACCAACAAATTGAGCAGGTTACATGCTAACTGCAGCCATTTGAAATTCTGCGCTAGCCGCTCGCTCTGGCGCGGGATTCTCAGCAGAAACTCTATATTGTTTGGTGGGGTGCTTCTGCCACAACCAAAATCGCCCGTGTCCTGTTTTCTACCCAGCAGTCTCGACACGAATTCTGACCCCACTGACTAGCGAATACTGGTTATAAAGCGATCGGCCAAAATCTGAACCAGAGTGCAACGGAGGTTTTAAGGCTCGCGCCGTTACAGGTTAAACTTGTCTAGTCCTCAAACATTTCCCGATTTGTAATTGGGAAAAGTCCCTGACGACAAAGTAAGATCGGCTCGACTATCGAGTTACGATCGCCTCCAGCAGAGACCCGCACCCTGCTGAAAAGCCAAAAATAGGCTGGTAAGTGCGAACTTGCTGTTATGGAGGAGTTTTAACCAGTATCAATCTTCAGCATCTATTCATGAAAATTACTTTTGTCCTGCCTACCCTTAGTCTTACAGGTGGCATGAGGGTGTTATCTATTTACACAGAACTTCTCCAAAAGCGAGGACACAAAATATTTATCGTCTCTACGCCCCCGGGGCCACCGACTTTGATCCAACAATTGCGATCGCTGCTCAGAGGTAGGGGTTGGCAGTCCGCTCCCAAGAAACAACAGTCTCACTTTGACAAGGTGGATGTCGAATGCCGAGTTCTCGAAACCTACCGTCCAATTACCGACATTGACGTACCTGATGCCGATATTGTCATGGCTACTTGGTGGGAAACTGCCGAGTGGGTGGCAAAACTCTCTCCGAGGAAAGGAAGGAAAGTATATTTTCTCCAACACTACGAGGCTTTTGACTACATACCAAAAGGTCGAGTAGAGGCAACTTGGCGGTTGCCGATGCACAAAATCGCTGTGGCCCAGTGGCTGGCCGACATAGCTCGGAATGAATACGGCGATTTGTCTGTATCTCTCGTCCCTCCCACCGTGGACACCAAACAGTTTTACGACCCCCAGTCGCGAGGCAAGCAGCCGCGAGGCAAGCAGTCAGTTCCGACCGTTGGGATGTACTATTCTACAACTCCTTGGAAAGGCTGCGATCTTGCCCTGAAAGCTTTCTCTATAGCTGCTGAAAAAATTCCCAACCTTCATTTAGTTGCCTTTGGTTCGGGCGATACTCCTCCTCCCAATTTGCTGCCTGATGGCACGGAGTATAATAAGGCACCTACTCAAGAGCAACTAAAAGAATTTTACAGCAAATGCGATGCTTGGCTGTTTTCCAGCAGCTCCGAAGGCTTCGGCTTGCCAATTTTAGAAGCTATGGCTTGCGGCACTCCAGTCATCGGCACTCCTGCTGGTGCGGCTCCGGAACTACTTGCTGGCGGGGGTGGCATACTTGTCAAGCCAAATGACCCAGAGGATATGGCAAAAGCGATCGAGCAGATTTGTCAGTTGTCTGATGCCGAATGGCGGGCCATGTCCAAGACTGCTTTGGAGACGGTGATAAATTATACTTGGGAGGATGCAACTAATCTCTTCGAGGCGGCACTGTACGCTGCTGTGGAACCTCAAGCACAATTAACGAACAAGGCGAAGGCGTAAAATAGAGGTTGATTTAAAAGATTGGGGTTGGGCGATCGTTTAAGCGAGAATTTTTATTGGGCAAATTAAGTTGTCTTTCTAAAATTTTACTGCAAAAAAAACTATGGTTGCATTAATCCCACTTGCTATGTTCGGCTTTATTCCAATCGTTTTTTACCTGTTTGTGAGGTATCCGCCTCAACGGGCGGTAATTATCTGTTTTGTTGCAGCGTGGCTGTTTTTGCCGCAAGCTTCTTATCCCATCCCCCTATTGCCGCCCTATACCAAAATCTCGGCAGCTTGCTACGGCATTTTGCTGGGGACTCTTATCTACGATACTGCGCGCATCACCACTTTTAAGCCCGGTTGGCTGGACGTGCCAATGGTAATTTGCTGTTTGTGCCCAATTGTTTCACAAGTTACTAATGGCGGCAGCCCGATTTCTCCGACTCTCAACCAAATCGTTACTTGGGGTCTGCCTTATTTTTTAGGACGCTTGTATCTGGGTAGTTTAGACGGGCTGCGACAATTGGCGATCGGGATTGTTGCAGGTGGGTTGGCTTACATTCCTTTTACTTTAATTGAAGGTGTTAAGGGCCCAATTCTGCACCAAATGATTTACGGCGTCAATGCCTTTGAGGACTGGGGCCAAGCAAGGCGTTTGGGGGGGTGGAGACCGGTAGTATTTATGCAGCACGGTTTGATGGTGGGCGTGTGGATGATGACAGCCGCCTTAATCGCAGTTTGGCTTTGGCAAACTGGGGTGATCAAAAAGTTTATGGGCCGCAACATCAAGACTTTAGCAATTATATTAACGATCGCTTTTTTGCTGTGCCGTTCTACTGGCGCCTACAGTTTATTTGCAATGGCGTTACTCGTATTATTCTCGGCAAAGTGGTTTCGCACCTCTTTGCCCCTGCTATTTATAATTGGATATATAGTATTTTATCTGTACGTAGCTGCATCGGGTCAATTTTCGAGCAAAGACGTGATGGACTTCATCACTCCAATATTTGGCGAAGAACGAGCCGCCTCTCTGAAGTTTAGATTTGACATGGAAGAGATATTGGGGGAAAAAGCGCGGCAAAGATTTCTTTTTGGCTGGGGGGATTCTGGCGGCAACCGCGTGTACGACCAGTCCGGTAAAGATATCTCGGTCACCGACAGCTTATGGATTATTGCATTTGGCGTCAACGGTGCCGTCGGTTTAGCTAGTCTATTTTCTTCATTGTTACTTCCTGTTATCGTCTTTTGCGTGTTCAAGTATCCCGCCAGAACCTGGTCTAATCCCAAAGTAGCGCCCGCTGCCGTCCTGGGAGTAGCCTTAGTTATGTACGTGTTTGACTGTGTTTTGAACGCTATGGTTAACCCGATTTTTGCGATGATTGCTGGAGGAATATCGGGTCTGGTCTTAAAAGCTCCCGAAAGCCTTAAGACCAAAAAAACCAGTTCGCCACCAAGAAGACAGTCGCTGGTTCACCAAAAATCAGGATGATTTTCAGGAATGCGCGGCTTCACTTCAAGCTTGAAAATATCTTGCCGTCGCTGAATACAACAACTAAAAAAGTTCCTATTTTTGCATTAAATCAAGTTCGGAAGTTGCGCTATATTTGTCAATAGCTTAAAATTAAGGCAAAAAAATTTTTTGACCTTAATTTGCAATGCTTCAACTATTAGCACGGCATGGGTTTTTTATTGATACTATGTTGCGATTTGTAAAGAAAAATGGGCTTAATATACTTTTTACTAAAACGACCTGATTCTTTACACAATCTTTAAAAATCCTGACTGGACAGGTAGGGTGTACGGGCATATACTTAAGAAAGTATATTCACTGAAGCGCCCAAGTAGTGAAAACACGAAGCTGTATTGTGGGTTATAATAGTTTGAGTTGTAGTTTCATATAAACCGGGAAGGCAATAATACATGAACACAGTTAATTTATTGAATGTCTCGATAGATAACTTCTCAATAACAGAGTTGTTTGAAAAACTCGACTGCGAAGGCGGTGTCGTATTTACCCCAAATGTAGACCACTTGATTAAGTTGCAGTATGACCGCGACTTCTATGAAGCTTACAATAAATCTAGTTATAGAGTCTGCGACAGTCAAATATTGATGTATGCCTCCAAGTTTTTGGGAACTCCTCTCAAAGAAAAGATTTCAGGTTCTGACTTGTTTCCTGCATTTTATATGTATCACAAAGATAACGAGAAGATTAAAATATTTTTGCTAGGAGCTGCTGAAGGTATTGCTAGGAAAGCCCAGGAAAAAATTAATCAAAAAATTGGTAGAGAAATAGTGGTTGAAGCACATTCTCCTTCTTTTGGCTTTGAAAACAATGAGGAAGAGTGTGAAAACATAATTGACGCGATCAATAAATCAGGAGCTACAGTTCTGGCCATAGGGGTGGGAGCCCCCAAGCAAGAGAAGTGGCTGGTTAAATACAAGAGCAAATTAACACACGTCAAAATTTTCTTAGCAGTAGGTGCAACCATTGATTTTGAAGCTGGTTGCAAAGCAAGAGCTCCCAAATGGATGAGCGAAGTCGGCATAGAATGGGCGTACCGACTGTTAAGTGAACCGAGAAGGCTCTGGAAAAGATATTTGATAGAAGGTCTGCCTTTTTTCCGATTAATCTTAGAACAAAAATTAGGGTTTTATAAAATGCCTTTCCTTGAGAGCAAAACCAGGAAGCTAGAATGGGAAGGCGGCTCCTAAAAACGGGAGCGACAAATCTCTAGCGTAAATTAAGCTGAGTATGAGAGAAAGTGGGTTTGACTTCAAGCTAAGACAGATGCAAGCTCTGGATAGTCCGATCGCACTTTCTCTCAAAATTATTCTTGTTTGCTTTCAAGTCCAGGTAAAATCGGAATGAAACCTTTGTTGCAAATCCCTCATTTGGGATTTAAATCATGAATCTGCCTTCTTTCTTGTGGTTGTGGAAAATAGCGGCTTGGTCAATGGGTGTTTCCCTGTTAGCTTACCTGTTGCTGGCCGTTAGTGGAACGTGGATGTTTGCCGCCCGCAGTACGAAACAGCCGCGCCCAAAATGGCTGCGTCCCTTTCATTTGGCGACTGGTGCGGGGATGGCGACTTTGGTAATTTTACTGCTGGGAATTGGTGTAGTCGGTACCCTGGGATACTACGGCAATTTGGGTCACTCGGCTCATTTACCGGCGGGGTTAGCTGTTGTTGCTTTGGTGTTGGTTTCTGTTGGGAGCGGTCTGCAAATTGGCCCTAAACATCCTTGGGCGCGTCCCCTCCACATCAGCACTAATTTGGCTTTGTTTGGGGGATTTGTGACTGTGTTGATCACAGGATGGACGATCGTACAGAAGTATTTGCCGAAAGTTTGAAACCTGTCTGTTTGACCTCACACTATACATACCAAATGCGCAAGGGAAAAAATATAGGTAAGGTGCGCCGCGGCGCACCCTGCGTTTAAATGTTTTCCGTGAGTCCGCTTTTTGTTATGAATTCTAAAATATGCTGCGCGGTAATCTGTGGCTTTTCTAAGTGAGGAACGTGCCCGCAGTCGGGTATCCAAATTAGTTGAGAATTGGCGATCGCACTTTCAAACTTTGCCGCATCCGCCGTCCCCAAAATGCGGTCTTGTTTTCCCCACAAAATCAGCGTCTGCTGCTGAATTTGCGACAGTTTATCCCGAAAACCTCCGTAACCGCCGCTTTTGGTAAACGCAATTAAAGCTTGATTCCAGTTGGGCATTTCTAAGTGCAAAGCAGCGCAAGTTTGAGCGTCTACAGAAGCCAATTTTTCATCGAAATAAGCATTGATGCTAATTCGCTGGCGGATTTTAGGATTTCGCAAAAATGAAGTTGCCAAATATCCTAAGGGAGGAATGAGAAATTTTCCCTTATTAGAAGTGACGGCAAAACCTGCACTGTCTATTAACACCAATTTTTTGACAGCTTCGGGATGGGTGAGGGTGAAATCAATTGCTGCTGCACCTCCCATTGAAGCGCCGACTAAGATTACAGGCTGCGAAATTAGCGTTTTCCAGAAATAGTAGAGGTGAGTGGCGATCGCCTTTTGACTGAATGCCAAACCTGCCGCTCTTTCTGTAAAGCCAAAACCCAACAAATCAACCGCCCAAGTTTCATTTTCGGCAGCCAGCAGCGGCAACAGGCGGCGGAATTCAAACAAGGAACTGTCGAAGCCGTGAATTAGCAAAATAGGGGTGTTTCCGCTGCCTTGGCGCGCGTAAGTTGTGGCAATGGGCTCAGAAGATAGGGGAGTTGTAATTGCCTCTCGTTGAATGCTTTGGGCTAAGGCAATAGAGGTAGATTCTGTTAGCTGTGCGATCGATTTTGGGAGAAAACTTGCTGGCATCATTCTTGATAAGTTGTTAATCGGTAGGGGCAGTGTCCCTGTGTTTGCCCTAACATTTAAGTATATAGGCTTGCTCGATCGCTATTTTAGGACTTGGGGCGAGCGATACCTTAAAATTAGATCGATATTTAGTATCCCTCTGCCCAGGCTAAGGCTGAGTTTCTTAACCTGATGTTAATATATTTTATAATCGTTGCCAATAATTGCTGTTTAATCTACTATTACCTTCCTCTGCGTCAAGAGCGCCTCTGCGGTTCATTCAAAAAAATTAATTACTGGAGTTTAGACTAAAAAATGGTCACAGCTAAAAGTAGCTGCCTTTTAACAGAAGGCAAGCTGTTGCTCA
>NZ_JAUBSF010000131.1:0-12480 GCF_036704615.1 Microcoleus sp. K4-B3 | reverse complement strand
GTGGCGTATTGTGAGTCGTTTGGGTACATCCTATTTGAGGTTTTTTGTCAACCTCTTTTACTGGACTGGCGCTCTAGTAAATCAGCATAGCAGAAGAAGCTGTTGGCTCTGATTGAGAAATCCGCAGCAGCAATGTGTAAAAGCGAGAATAAGGAGTTCTTAATAGTGGCTATTTTTTCCTGCTGTAAGTTCGCTATAAAAAACTATTCTTCACTATCAATCCTCAACCAACATATACAAAAAAATCCCCCGCCTTCTGGCGGGGGATTTTAGTTAATTACCTAGAAACCAGAATTCAGAGTTACCCGAATTTCCCGGCCGTCGAGGCAATTACAAAGGCCGCGTAAGTGAGGACGTTGCCCACAGTAAAGTGAACTAAGCCAACCAAACGACCTTGGACGATCGACAAAGCAACAGGCTTGTCTTTCCAGCGAACCAAGTTAGCCAAAGGAGTGCGCTCGTGAGCCCAAACCAAAGTCTCGATCAACTCTTGCCAGTAACCTCTCCAAGAGATCAGGAACATGAAACCAGTTGCCCAAACGAGGTGTCCGAATAAGAACATCCAGGCCCAGATAGACAAGTTGTTAGTACCATACGGGTTGTAACCGTTGATCAACTGAGAAGAATACAGCCAGAGGTAATCGCGGAACCAGCCCATCAGGTAGGTAGAAGACTCATTGAACTGAGCCACGTTACCTTGCCAGATGCCCAAGTGCTTCCAGTGCCAGTAGAACGTTACCCAAGCTAGGGTGTTCAACATCCAGAATACAGACAGGTACATGGCGTCCCAAGCAGAGATGTCGCAAGTACCGCCACGGCCGGGGCCGTCGCAAGGGAAAGCATAACCGAAGTCTTTTTTGTCCGGCATCAGCTTAGAACCGCGTGCATCCAGAGCGCCCTTGACCAAGATCAAGGTGGTGGTGTGCAAGCCTAGTGCGATCGCGTGGTGAACCAAGAAATCGCCAGGTCCGATCGCCAAGAACAGAGAATTAGTACCGCTGTTGATCGCGTCCAACCAGCCTGGGAGCCATACGTTGCCGTAGTTCGGCCAAGCGGTAGAAGCAATGCTGTCAGGGTTAGACAACAGCACGTCCATGCCGTAGAGAGCTTTTCCGTGAGCAGCTTGGATGAACTGTGCGAACACTGGTTCAATCAAGATTTGCTTTTCAGGAGTTCCGAAAGCGACTACAACGTCATTGTGAACGTACAGGCCGAGAGTGTGGAAGCCCAAGAACAGCGACACCCAGCTCAAGTGAGAGATAATCGCTTCTTTGTGCTGCAACACGCGATCGAGCACGTTACCTTTGTTTGCTTCAGGATCGTAGTCCCGCACCAAGAAGATAGCTCCGTGGGCGAAAGCGCCGACCATGATAAACCCAGCGATGTACTGGTGGTGCGTGTACAACGCAGCCATCGTTGTGTGATCCTGCGCTATGAAAGCGTAGGGAGGCATCGCGTACATATGCTGCGCTACCAGGGAGGTAATGACGCCCAAAGCGGCGAGGTGCCAGCCCAATTGGAAGTGCAGCGAGTTGTTGTAGGTTTCGTAAATGCCTTGGTGAGGCATATTGAAGGGGCCTTCAACTTTCTTGCCAAAGAAATCTTTGGCATCGCACATTTCTTTGATGCTGTGACCGATACCGAAGTTAGTCCGGTACATATGACCGGCAACGATAAACAGTACGGCGATCGCCAAGTGGTGGTGAGCGATGTCTGTCAGCCACAGGGATTCTGTTTGAGGGTGGAAGCCACCCAAGAAAGTCAGAATTGCGGTTCCCGCGCCTTCGGAAGTACCGAAGACATGGCTCGCTGAATCTGGGTTCTCGGCGTATACGCCCCAGTTACCACTGAAGAACGGAGCCAAACCGGCCGGGTGAGGCGGGGTTGACAGGAAGTTGTCCCAACCTACGTGCTGTCCGCGAGATTCGGGGATAGCAACGTGAACCATGTGACCAGTCCAAGCCAAAGAGCTGACACCGAACAAACCAGCCAAGTGGTGGTTGAGGCGAGATTCAGCATTTTTGAACCAAGACAAGCTGGGGCGGTACTTGGGCTGGAGGTGCAACCAACCTGCGAACAGGAAGACAGCCGCCAGGAGTAGCAAGAAGATAGCTCCTTGATACAGGTCGGCGTTGGTCCGAATCCCTTGGGTGAACCACCAATGGTAGACACCGGAGTAAGAGATATCCACCGGGTTAGAAGCGCCCCCTTGAGTGAAAGCTTCTACTGCAGGAGCGCCGAATTGCGGGTCCCAAATCGCGTGAGCGATCGGGCGGACGTTTAGGGGGTCTTTAATCCACTGTTCAAAGTTACCTTGCCATGCTACGTGGAACAGGCTGCCCGAAGTCCACAAGAAAATGATTGCTAGGTGGCCGAAGTGAGAAGCAAAAATCTTTTGGTAAAGATTTTCTTCGGTCATGCCATCGTGGCTTTCAAAGTCGTGTGCTGTGGCAATCCCGTACCAGATCCGCCGTGTGGTCGGGTCTTGGGCAAGGTCTTGGCTAAATTTTGGAAATTTCGTTGCCATAAGCCTTGATTAATCCTGAATCCTGAACAAAATTGAAGGGATTCGGTTCGGAGTTTGGATTCTCGATTTGAGATTCCTCCCAAATCGAGAATCCAAAACCTAGGGGTAGTTTACCCTACCGAAATGATTCGCGCTAGGAAAAATGCCCACGTAGTGACAATTCCTCCTAGGAGGTAGTGAGCTACACCCACAGCCCGACCCTGAATAATGCTCAGAGCGCGAGGCTGAATCGACGGAGCTACCTTGAGCTTGTTGTGAGCCCAAACAATGGACTCAATCAGTTCTTGCCAGTAGCCGCGGCCGCTGAACAGGAACATCAAGCTGAAGGCGAAGACGAAGTGTCCAGCTAGGAACATCAGACCGTAGGCCGACAGTGCCGAACCGTAGGACTGAATCACCTGAGAAGCTTGCGCCCAAAGGAAGTCCCGCAGCCAGCCGTTAATCGTGAGCGCACTTTGTGCGAAGTTGCCGCCGGTAATGTGAGAAATTGTGCCGTCTGGCGATACTGTTCCCCACACGTCCGACTGCATTTTCCAGCTAAAGTGGAAAATCACGATCGAGATGCTGTTGTACATCCAGAACAAGCCGAGGAACACGTGATCCCAACCCGAAACTTGGCAGGTGCCGCCACGGCCGGGGCCGTCGCAAGGGAACCGGAAGCCCAAGTTGCCTTTGTCAGGAACCAAGCGAGAACTGCGTGCAAACAACACGCCCTTCAAGAGAATCAGGACTGTAACGTGAATGGTGAAAGCGTGGATGTGGTGGATCATGAAATCCGCCGTACCCAACTCGATCGGCATCATCGCTACTTTGCCCGCGACTACTACTGCACCGCCGCCAAAAGCGTGGCTGACGATTTCCGTAGCATTGGGCGCTGTTGTGCCCGGAGCCAAGGCGTGGATGTTTTGGACCCACTGGGCAAATATCGGACGCAACTGAATCCCGGTATCGGAGAACAAATCTTGAGGACGACCAAAAGCCCGCATCGTGTCGTTGTGAACGTACAGACCGAAGCTGTGGAAGCCCAAGAATATGCAAACCCAGTTGAGGTGAGAGATGATGGCATCTCTGTGGCGGATTACGCGGTCGAGCAGGTTATTAACGTGCTGGGCCGGATCGTAGTCCCGCACCATGAAGATTGCTGCGTGAGCGGCTGCTCCAACAATCAGGAATCCGCCAATCCACATGTGGTGGGTGAACAGGGATAGCTGAGTCGGGTAGTCCGTAGCAATGTACGGATACGGAGGCATCGAGTACATGTGGTGAGCCACGATGATGCTCAAAGAGCCCATCCAGGCCAAGTTCCACGACAGTTGGCAGTGCCAAGACTGCGTGAAGATTTCGTACATCCCCTTGTGGCCTTCGCCTGTGAAGGGGCCTTTGTGAGCTTCCAGAACTTCTTTGAAGCTGTGGCCGATGCCCCAGTTCGTGCGGTAGAAGTGTCCGGCGACGATGAACAGCACTGCCAAAGCTAAGTGGTGATGCGCTGTATCGGTCAGCCACAGCCCGCCTGTGGTGGGATTCAGACCGCCTTTGAAGGTCAGGAAGTCTGCGTATGCGCCCCAGTTTAGGGTAAAGAAGGGGGTTAAACCTTTAGCGAAGCTTGGGTAGATGTCTGCCATCAAGCCCGGTGTCAAAATCCACTCGTGTGGCAGGGGGATGTCAGCAACTGTTTTGATCAGCTTGCCACCGACTGTCAGCGGTGCGCCCGCATCGATCGCGTCCATGCAAGCATTGATCGGCAGCGAAACGTGAATCTGCTGTCCCGCGTAGCCCAAGCAGCCGCAGCCGAGCAAACCTGCCAAGTGGTGGTTCATCATCGATTCCACGTTCTGGAACCATTCCAGTTTCGGAGCGCGGACGTGATAGTGGAACCAACCGGCAAACAGCATCAAAGCTGCCATTACCAGGGCGCCGATCGCAGTGCAATATAGCTGGTATGAGTTAGTGATGCCGTTGGCGCGCCACATTTGGAATAGACCAGAGGTGATCTGAATCCCGTGAAAGCCACCGCCTACATCTGCATTTAAAATTTCTTGACCAAAAATCGGCCAGACCACTTGAGCGCTGGGCTTGATGGCTGTAGGATTTGTCAGCCAAGCTTCGTAATTGGAAAATTTAGCGCCGTGGAAATATGCGCCACTCAACCATACGAAGATTACTGCCAAGTGGCCGAAGTGAGCGCTAAAGATTTTGCGCGAAACGTCTTCTAAGTCACTTGTATGACTGTCAAAGTCGTGAGCGTTAGCGTGGAGGTTCCAAATCCAAGTGGTGGTTTTTGGCCCCTTAGCTAGAGTGCGATCGAAATGACCTGGTTTTGACCACTTCTCGAAGGAAGTTGGAACCGGATTCTTATCGACTACTACCCTAGCTTTTACCTCTCGCTCTGGAGGACTAATGGTCATGAAGACTCTCCTCTCGGTAAGACAAGGAACGAGAACTGAATACTGTACCTGACACTCCCGACGCTTGATTTGGCGGGGGATTCTCGGGAAAGCCGACACTGCTTGCACTTCACTCTTTGCAGAGTTAGACGCAGGTGCATCGTCTACCCAAGCATTTTGCTTCTTTGAAGAAGCCAGTTTCCCAGTGTCGCTAACAATGTCCCTGGGTACTGCCAACTCTTCTCTCCAGATGAGCTGCCGATCGCGTCCTTGATTTAGATTTGATACGGCTGCTCTCTTTGAGGGAGTTTTATGAATTATAAGCTTGCTAGAGAAGTATTAATCGCTTGTTAACAATACTTAAAAAAGCCTTTATTCTTGATGTAATAACGCCTTTAAATCCCACAGTCCCTTGAAAAAGTCAAGGGGTACGGTCATTAACTTTACAAAACTCAAAGATAAGGTTATGCAGGAATAGTCATTTGTAGAGAGATGTTTCGGAAAACGGCTGCAGGATTTATTAGTCCCAGAGGAGTGGTTGCCCGATCGGCCTCAATCCGGCCTTTTACGACCCGGCGAATTCCCGATCGGCAATTCCCAAATACTAAATTCGGTTTTGGGCTATAGTTCCCTATGAGAAGGCTTCTAGGAGTATGGTTGCGTGATTGGCATCAATTGGCACAGAACGGTTGCGGGCAGGCTGCTGGCATTGTTCGCAGCAGCAGTATTAATTTTGGGTTTAGCAAGTTGTGGCGCGGGCCATCCCGAATTGCCCAAATCAGGGAACAAGAGCGGCTCAGATGCCGCCCAGATCAACAGAATCTCAGAGGTTTCTCCCCCAGAAGCCCTTCAACAACTGCGTCAGGCTCTAGAAATCTACCAGCCTCAAATTAGTATTTTGAATCCAAAACCTGACGAAGTGCTTCAGGATATAAATGTGTCTGTTCAGTTCCAAGTTAAGGGCTTGCCCATTTTCAAAGATGCAAACTTGGGTTTGGGCCCCCATCTGCAAGTTGTATTAGACAACCAACCTTATGCAGCAATTTACGATATCAACCAGCCTTTAACGCTCTCAGACTTAGAACCCGGAACCCATACCCTGCAGGTGTTCGCCGCTCGCCCTTGGGAAGAAAGCTTTAAAAACTCTGGTGCGGCGGCCCAAACCATTTTTCACGTTTTTACAAAAACTGATGACAATAATCCCGATCGAACATTGCCCCTATTAACGTACAACAGCCCTCAAGGCAGCTACGGCGCAGAACCCATCCTGCTCGACTTTTACTTGACAAATGCCCCCCAGCACCAAGTGGCGCAAGAAAATTCCCAAGATGAAATACTCGATTGGAAAATTCGAGCCACAGTCAACGGCGAAAGCTTTGCGATCGACCAGTGGCAACCTATATATCTTAAAGGATTCAAACCAGGGAAAAACTGGGTACAGCTAGAATTAATTGACGAACGGGGAAATATCGTCAAAAACGCCTTTAATAATACAGTCAGACTGATAAATTACGAACCGCTCGGTCAAGACACTCTTTCAAAATTACTGCGAGGCGAACTAACAGTAGCAGAAACTCGCGGTATAGTCGATCGTGCCTACCAGGCCCCCGAGTCCAAACCAACCCCAACCCCCGAACCACAACCGACACCTGCATTAGAAAAAACACCAGTTGTCCAACCCTCACCAGCAGTTCCAGAAACCCCAGTTACCCAACCGAGCTTAGAGCCAACAGTCGCTCCGGCAGTTGCTCCCGTTCAAGTAATACAACCGACGCCAACAGCAACTCCACAGGTAGAAACCCCGAAAATTGTGGCTCCCGTTCAAGTAATACAACCGACACCAACAGCAACTCCACAGGTAGAAACCCCGAAAATTGTGGCTCCCGTTCAAGTAATACAACCGACACCAACAGCATCTCCACAGTTAGAAACCCCGAAAATTGTGGCTCCCATTCAAGTAATACAACCGACACCAACAGCATCTCCCCAACCAAAGAAACAGGAATATAAAGGATACTACAATCGGTTCCGCAACTTTTTTCATCAAGATCCCGAACCTGCTACTCCTTCAGATTCGCCAACCCTGCCAGAAATAACAGGAGAAGCTCCAGTACCCAAAGTAGTCGCTCCTGCGATACCACAACAGTCTCCCAATCTTGTACCGCCAGCGCCACCAGTGGCCGCTGAAACTGCTAGCCAGCCAAGCGCCGAATTAGCAGTTCCCGAAAAAACTGTTTCCGAACCCGAAAATCTGCCAAAATCCGAACAAAAAGTCGAATTTGAAACCTAACAAAACATTTCTGCATTCCTCTACGTTCATCCGCGTAAATCCGCCTACATCAACGGTAAAAAAACAAAAACCAGGAAAATCGAAAATGACCTATCTCGAAACTGCTGCCAAATTCTACAGTGATGTTGCCGAAACCCCCCAACTCGGACTTTGCTGCGTCCAAAGCAGTCCCTTGCAATTGCCAGGATTAAAAATTCCCGAACAAATGCAAGAAATGAATTACGGCTGCGGCACAACCGTTCACGCCGCCGAACTTGTTGGGAATCCATTCGTGCTTTATGTAGGCGTCGGCGGTGGCTTGGAAGCACTACAATTTGCATATTTTTCTAGACACAAAGGAGCAGTTATTGCCGTCGATCCGGTTCCCGCAATGCGACACGCGGCTGCACGAAACTTGCAAATAGCCGCCCACGAAAATGATTGGTTTGACGCTAGTTTTGTGGAAATTATAGAAGGCGATGCTTTTGCGTTGCCCGTGCCGGATGCTTCTGTAGATGTTGTCGCACAAAATTGCTTGTTTAATATCTTTGAACCGGCGGATTTAGCTAAAGCATTAAAAGAGACTTATCGGGTGTTAAAACCGGGTGGCAGGTTGTTGATGAGCGATCCGATCGCAACTCGCCCTATTCCGCAGCATTTGAAGGAAGACCAACGCTTGCGGGCCTTGTGTTTGTCCGGCGCTTTGACATACGCAGAATACGTTCAACACCTTGTAGACGTGGGTTTTGGGCAAGTCGAAGTGCGGGCGCGCCGTCCTTACCGGCTGCTGGACAAATACAATTATCAATTGGATGAGGATTTGCTGTTAGAAAGCCTGGATTCGGTGTCTTTTAAAGTGCCAGTACCGGATGATGGAGCTTGCATTTTCACTGGCAAGACGGCGATTTATACGGGGATGGAAGAGTTATTTGATGACGGGGCAGGCCACGTTTTGCAGCGGGGCGTACCGGCGGCGGTGTGCGATAAAACTGCTGGGAAGTTGGGGGGATTGATGCCCGATAAGGTGTTAATTACTGATTCGACTTGGCATTATAACGGCGGCGGTTGTTGTTAGATTTATTTCGGAATCGGGAGGTAGCGTTCACCGCAGATATACCTCTTTCAACTCCTTCTGCTGATAGTTATCTCTAGACAGTGCCTGATGAAAATTATCATAGGAGTTATTGTATGAGTTTGAGCGATATTTTAAAACCTCTGAGCCGCGAGAGTTTTCGAGTTGTTACTCGAGATATTTGTTGCGAAGGACATCAAGAGCGTAAACTTCTAAATCTTATCCTGTCATCCCTAGATAATATCTTTGACGATCTAGGATTTGATGCAGTCATTTATGAAATGTTGCAGAAGATTACTCTACAAACAGGGGAATTGTTGAATGCAGATAGAGCGACAATTTTTCTATTCGATGAAGAGCCGAATGAACTGTGGGCAATTGTAGCTAAAGACGAAAACGGCAAAAATTTAGAGATCAGATTTCCCGCTAATCTGGGCATTGCGGGAGAAGTAGCCACGGAGAAAAAAGTTGTAAATATTCCCTATGATTTCTATGATGACCCACGTTCTGTCAACGTCAAAAAAATTGACGGAAGAACAGGATATCGCTGTTATACAATGCTGGCGATGCCCCTGATAGACGAAGAAACAGGCAAGTTAATCGCAGTAGTTCAACTCATTAATAAACTCAAGCCGAACCACAAAGATTATGGTACTTTAAGCGAACAGATTGACAAGGTAGGGTTTACTCAAGCAGACGAACAAATTTTTAGAGAATTTGCCCCGTCGATTCGCCTAATTCTAGAGTCATCCCAATCTTTCTACGCAGCAACTCAAAGACAACGAGCCGCGACAGCGCTGATGAACGCCGTCAACGTTCTTTCTCAGAGCGGTCTAGACTTAGATGATACCTTGAAGCGGGTGATGGATCGGGCCCAAGAACTGATGCAAGCCGATCGCAGTACCTTGTGGCTGATCGACGAAGATAAAGACGAACTCTGGACGAAAATCCCGTTCGCCGGCGACCTTAAAGAACTTCGCATACCCAAAACCGCCGGTTGGCAAGGCATCGTCGCCCAATCCGGCGAACCGCTGCTGATTCCCTTTGACGTGTACGACGACCCCCGCAGCGCCATTTGGAAAGAAATTGACAAAAAAACTGGCTACCGCACTTGCAGTATGCTGTGTATGCCAGTATTTAACTCCGACCATAAATTGATTGGCGTAACCCAATTAGTTAATAAAAAACGACCAGGAGAATTCCCTTCCTACAACCCGGAAGATTGGCCGCAAGCCCCCGATCAGTGGAAAGCGAGTTTCAATCGCACCGACATGGAATTTATGAAGGCGTTTAACATCCAAGCAGGAGTCGCCCTGCAAAACGCTATCCTGTTTTCCGAGGTCAAACAACAAGAAAACAGACATAAAGATATAGTGCGATTGCTCCCTAACGGCGTCATCTCGACAGATGAAAAAGGTAACATTATTACCGCTAACGATCGAGCTAAACAATTGCTAGGTGCTAGCGAGGGAGAAGTCGTAGAGGGTGTATCTTTGGGTGATTTAATTAAAATCGAGAATGATAGCTGGGGGGGTGACAAAGAGGTCTACGAGATAGACTGTATAAGGGTTGCAGCCCGCATACCTTGTTGATAAAAGCGGCGTTGAGAAGGAGTTAACTTCATTAACTGTTCCACCTCCAAAGAATATTGTTCTAGATAATTAACCCACTTTTCTCCATCTAATCCAACACCAAATGTACTCCGTCTGCGATATTTTTTCTTTGGTTCTGTGCGACGAGATACATATTCTTGTACCTGCTTTTTCTTCAGTTCATTACCTTGAAATATTGCCCAAGTGTACGCAAGTGTCATGAGCAGAATTATGTTAATAAGTCGGTTCCCTTTGAGGCTTGTTCCTTCAAGATCGTAGCCTCCTGTTTTACAGTCTCGGAACATTTCTTCAATGCCCATCCGCTGCTTATAAGCATTGAGCGCTGCTGGCAATGAGCCTAAGTCCGTGAGCATAAACCAGGCTTCTTTAACTTGATATTTACCATAGTTCCTTTTCCACTTACAAGCAAGCTCAAATCCGGTAGTAGGTAGAGTTTTCCTCACTTTTTTCCCTTGAACATACTCATAAGTTCCGGGTACTATTCCTAATTCATCCAACCGTTGCCAAACTAAATGTTCTGTTTCGATACAAAGATTCTTTTTCAGTCTTAAGCAAAAAGACACACCCTTTTCCTTAAGCCAATTTCCCAAATCAACATCACAAAATTCACGGTCTCCTAAAACGATGACTTTATATTCTGAAAATAATGGTAAAACTTGCTTTAAATTGGTAGGAGAGTGACTCGAAGTTACTATTTCCTAATTTGGGCAACAGCGACCAGTATAATGGAATTGCTCTTCGCTCCCAGATCAGGCTAACCATAAAGAGATTAATGCACCCCCATTGACTGCGGTCGATTGCAATTGATAAACGAGTACCAATGCGGCAATAAGTGGTCAACCAATAAGTAATTAAGGGGAACCAAATTAATGAGATAGTTAAGTTTGGTAAATCCAGAAATCTTTGTAGTTTTCTACGCCGACTTTCCGTTGTAATTGGGTAAGGAAATACCCGTGCCAGTCGTTCTAATCTCACTTGTTTTTCTGATTGCATCACAATGGGCAAAGTTGTCATTACAAGAAACTGAGCTGATGTCAGTTGTTTTTTTAAATGAGTCTGGTAAAATGTTGGTATCATTATTTTTTGGATAGGCAAGCGTGTAACAATTATGCTGCCTATCTTTTTTGAGCAGCGGATTGGCTCAATCCTCACCACCTCTGGGTTTCAGGCTGGTTGTCACCCCCCCAGGAATGATAGTTTTAGTCAATGGTTAAATGCTGCTTTGTCACCCGAAGGCGATCGAGATAGAGAGCAATATTACCCCAATCTGGTTCTATTGCCATTGCAAGGAGAACCGCAGAATATCAATCTGTGGGTTAACTCGATCGTAAGTGCGATCGACCCGAATAAAATTAACGGTGTTTTGGTTATTTTGGAAAATAACAGCAGGGAAAACCCCGGATAAAATTTAGGAGAAGCAAGAAGACTATATTGTTGGTGAACCCGCCCTGGAAGCCGTATATTAATTAGCTTGGTATTTTCGGACATAACCTAACTCTTCCTACTTACCAAGCTATAAGCTGAACTTGAGGCGCGACGGATTCCCTGCAATACTGCATGATTAGCGCTTGGGCCTTTTCCCTGTTTTGTCCCGTGTATAAATTGAAAACTACTTCTTCACTTTGAGACAAGAGATGTAACAAACCACAGTCTTTTACCCGGGAGTAAATTAAGGGAACTTTGGCAAACTCAAGTAAAGTAGCTTTTTTGCGATCGCGCTCTCTCACTTCTGGGTTATCGTGGTATTGAGACTGAAACTCTACTACTAGGCAAGGATTGTAGTTCAAGTCTGTGATTAGAGCATCCACAGCACTGGGGCTAAATAAAAAATTTTTTAACTCCCTGTCAAGGCTGCTGACTTGATCGAAAATTTGGAATAAGCCCACCTGTGTATGGATTTTATAGTTGTTGTCTACACAGGTATGAAGAAACTCAAGCATTCTTTCTTCATAATGGTTGACCAGTCTTTTGGCTTTGACAGACATTATTGTGCCTCCATGAGAATTTTTGCAAAGTAACGCAGGAACTCTTCTAGAACTTCACTTGAACTGATAGAAACCTGCCATGCGTAGGGAAAAAGTTTATCTTCGCTGAGTATGACGTAGCTGTCCCTATTACTTAAGGTTTCAATGAAATAATTTTCACTTGTTTTAGGGGTAACTTTTGGGAGAGATGTGCCTTTATAGTGAGCTTTTACATAAACGTTGCGTTCTCCTAGCCGTCGTACATGAGATTTTATGTTTATTAGTAGGTATTCTTTTGCAATTTCATTTATATAAAAACTTCCCCTTGTTTTCCCTTCTATTATGGTAGTAAATCGCGCATCAATTGAATAAAAAAAAAGCTCTCTTTTACTTGGTAAAACCCAGACTGCTCCTGCTGTAATAAGTTCAGGTGTTATTTCTTCCTCTGTCCAATACTTGAAGCTGAGTATATGTTCGTCTAAGATATCTTGAGGAATAGAAATAAACAAACTCTCCTTTCGCTCTTGAAAAACAACTTGATAACGTTTATCCGCTTTCCATAGCTCCTTAACTCGGGAGCATCCCGGTTTTGTAAATATCCGAATAAGCGTAAAATAGTTAAAATCAATAAAAGCGTCAAAAAAAGTCGAA
>NZ_JAUBSF010000005.1:72059-175655 GCF_036704615.1 Microcoleus sp. K4-B3 | reverse complement strand
CATGTCATTGGTTTTCTCACAGGATGGTCTTGGATTTTACATTCTTTATCTCTAGCACATCTTTAAAAAAATGGTATTAGGTAAGGAATCCAGTGGGAAGCGCAAGCACTTTCCGATTCTAATATTGCTGCTACAATCTCTGCACAGTTCTTCAGATGGCGAAAATCTTTGGGGACAATCCATTGACCAAGTTGTTCGAGTAGTTGACGATAGAGTTGGGGTGTAGCCATTATTTTACGTGGATCTGTTTTTCGCTAAAACAATCGAACCACGGCGCAAGCCCCTTTTCTCCATTAACTATCATTCTCTACGCTCCTTAAGCATCTCAGGAGTTTTCTGCACCACTAAGCCCTATACCTCTAAATATAATCAAGAAAGAACATCGACTCTTTCCTCATATTACCAGAGCTTGTCAAGGAGTGATTTTTACAAGTCTAGATTTAGTGAAAAGTCTCATGGAAAAAACTCACACTAACCAGGGTCTATCTGTAATTGTAAATGTGGTAGATAAAATCTATGAAATTGGTCGAAAGGTGACTGATGATTTTTAAAAAAATATCAAAATTGTTTTTGATGAATATTTACCAAAATGGAATTATTGAGCGGTACCTCAACTCACAAATTAATCAAGTTATTAATTTTTCATTCCTTAGATTCACGTCCTCATTATACATGATTTATGATTGACAAATCATTTGCGATCGCTATATATGTTTTGCGGTGGGATCTGATCTTCATCAGAATAAACTTAGGGTACACTTTCCACCCATCTGTCACATAAAAATGGCATTTCCATTTATTAACAATCCCCCATAGTGGTTAAAAGATTTTTGCACGCTCGCTCGCCTAAAACCCATCCTAGAATACCTGGTTTAAAATGGTCTACTGCTGTCCATAACCAGGTGCAAGTTTTTTTTAGTCAACAAATGTTTCTAATTCATCTAATTCTCCCACTTGTGGAGTTGTTTCTGCGTCATAAAAATCTGGCAAGAGTTTTCCTACTTGTTTGATCCAATTAATGATTGTCGTATGATGCACATTTTTGACTCTCTCAATTGCTCGAAAACCCATACCATTGACATACATTTTGAGACCTTCACGTTTGACCTCTTCAGATTAACCTTTATGAGGTTGATAGCAATCTATAAATTGTCTGCCACAACCGACACGAATATAATTCTGTTTACCTTTTTTCTGACAATTTTTATTAACATGAGTTGACTGACATTCAGGACATTGCACAAGCTCTGCGTTTTTTGAAGTGTTGTTTTTTGGCGAGCGCACTATAAATTTATCATACCCTAATTCAGCAATGCCGGCATTTATTTTTAATCTTACCTCGTTATCCAAGATCCCAAATGGATTCTATACATGGGTACAGATTTTAAACTCAACAGTTGCATCCTTTGTTGAGTAAAAGTTTTAGGACTGTTAGTACATTTGTATGGGGGAAGTCCAGTTTGAACGTCCGGTAATGAGGCGGGTGGAAGGCAACCAGGATGATCATAATTTCGCTCAGGCTCAGTCCCCGTGAGCGTCGGCGCGTTTTCACACCTGGTCGAGCAACTGCTGTTGCCATACAGGTTCAAATTCTTGCCAGAAATCATCGATATGGCAGAATAGTTCTTCTAAACTAGACATGGGAGATGCTTGCTGAATCAGTTTTACAATCTTCAGCTTACCTGGCTTCTCCCTTTCCTCGCTTATCCCGAACTGACGTTATTTAGGACTTGCACAAGTCTTTTGGAATCTAAAATCTAAAATCTAAAATCTAAAATGGTATCACCTATGGCCCAGCGCTACGTTCGAGTTAAAACAACACAAGGACACATCCATTACGGTTTACTGCAACTGAGCCACAGCGTTCAAGTATTTGATGCACCTCCCTGGTTACAAGGACAACCAACTGATTTGGAACTTTCACCAGATACTTACCAAATTCTCGCCCCGTGCTCTCCCTCAAAAATTGTAGCCGTAGGCAAAAATTATGTCGATCACGCCGCCGAGATGGGAACCCCAGTACCTGCTGAGCCCCTGCTGTTTTTCAAGCCTCCGAGTGCTGTCATCCCCGCAGGTGGAGCGATTCGCTATCCGCAGCAGTCGGAAAGGGTAGACTACGAGGGAGAATTGGCCCTGGTAATTGGCGAACATTGTACCAACTGCACTCCCGAACAAGCACACAGCAAAATTTGGGGCTATACGATCGCCAATGACGTAACAGCCAGAGATTTGCAAAAGCGGGACAACCAGTGGGCGAGGGCCAAAGGGTTCGATACATTTTGTCCCTTGGGGCCTTGGATTGTCCGCGAACTGAGTCCTGCTGCACAATTGCAGACTTTTGTCAATGAGAGCGAGCGACCGGCACAGTCATCCCAGATCGATCGCATGGTATTTTCGCCAGACTTTCTCGTCTCCTACATCAGTCAAGTAATGACCCTAATTCCCGGTGATGTGATACTGACGGGAACGCCCCAAGGAGTAGGGCCGCTACAAATAGGCGATCGAGTCCGCATCGAAATTGAAGGCATCGGCAGTCTTGAAAATACAGTAGTTATTAGTAATGGGTAATTGGTAATTATCACCAACAACTGTCAAGTGCCAACTGCCAACTGCCAACTGACTAACGTACCTGCATATAAACAGCATCCGAAAGCGGAGGAATCTCTGCATAGCGTCCCAAAAGCGACTGAACGACTGCATAGACAAATGCAGCAAAAGCGCCCAAAAACACCATGTTATACAGAGTTTCCGCAATAAATGCGACTTGTAAGCCTTTAGAAAAAATCGGCAAAACTAGACCGCACAGCATCAAAACAATGTCTAAAAGAATCGCCTGCATCGCATTAAAACGAATGAAGTGACTGATGTTTTCGTTTCTAACTACTCCTAAATACAGAGCAAAGAAGATAATCAAGCTAGCAAAGGGCAAACTATAAATTTGCATCAAAGGAGCTAGCGGTATCAACAACAGTTGCAGGACAGGAAACTGTGTAAACAGAAACCTGCCAAAGGCCAGCCCGTCAATCAGCGGGAGCAAATAAGGCAAAGAAGCAAAAATCCGGTCTGGAACAGTTGTAGATCCGCGCCAAGTCATAATGAACTCTCCTGAGTCGATCGATTAACTATCAATTCCATTAAACTCAGGATAACGCAGCAGCAGGGTTTGTGTTTCGACTCTGCCGGAATTTGCTTTTCACTCAGCGGGGAGCAGCCTCAACTACCAGATGCAGGCTTTGTTATTTAATATTGGCAATGACGAAGCCCATTTGACACTCGTACCGATCGGGCAAATTTTCCGTAGGTTTAGCCACTGGATGACCGCAGCGAAGCTCTCCACCGCTCCAGCGAGGTTGGCCAGTGCGATCGGCGAGCAAACAACTTTGGCAAACACACTGAGGGGCAAGCATCTGATTTTCCATTAAAATGACTAACATTTGATACCTCCGGCAGGTTTCACACCAGTAATTTCATTGTATGTCAGCAGTTGGGGACAAACGGCTTAACCTGAACACAACGTAATATTTATGTCAATGGTGCGAAATCCGTAGTACGGTATAAGATCCCCAATTCCCAATCCCAAAACTGTCAAGAGGTTGATTATTGTGACGGACACTAACTTAGAATTCCTTTCCAAAACCGATCCGCTCATTGCCGATTTAATCGGGCAAGAACTCCAGCGGCAGCGAGACCACCTAGAACTCATCGCCAGCGAAAACTTTACCTCTGCAGCGGTAATGGCAGCTCAAGGCTCAGTGCTGACCAATAAATACGCCGAAGGACTGCCAGCGAAACGGTACTACGGCGGCTGCGAATTTATTGACGGCATCGAGCAAATCGCGATCGACCGCGCCAAACAGCTCTTTGGAGCCGCTCACGCCAACGTCCAGCCCCACTCCGGCGCTCAAGCCAACTTTGCAGTATTTTTGAGCCTGCTGGAACCCGGAGACGGAATTATGGGCATGGATTTGTCCCACGGCGGACACTTGACCCACGGTTCGCCGGTCAACGTATCCGGCAAATGGTTCAAAGCTTTTCACTACGGCGTCAGTCAAGAAACAGAACAGCTCGACTACGATGAAATTTTGGCACTCGCCAAAGAAAATCGACCGAAATTGCTAATTTGTGGCTATTCAGCATATTCGCGAATTATCGACTTTGAGAAGTTTAGAGCGATCGCCGACGAAATAGGAGCCTACCTGCTCGCCGACATCGCCCACATCGCCGGGTTAGTCGCCACAGGACACCACCCCAACCCCCTCCCCCACTGTCACGCAGTCACCACCACCACTCACAAAACCCTGCGCGGCCCCCGTGGTGGCTTGATTTTGACCAATGACCCGGAACTCGGCAAAAAGTTCGACAAAGCAGTGTTTCCCGGCACTCAAGGTGGCCCCTTAGAACACGTCATTGCTGGCAAAGCAGTAGCTTTTGGCGAAGCATTAAAGCCTGAATTTAAAACTTATTCCGGTCAAGTAATTGAAAATGCGCGCGCTTTAGCTGCACAGTTGCAGCAGCGGGGTTTAAAACTCGTTTCCGGCGGCACGGACAATCACTTAATGCTAGTTGATTTGCGATCGGTAAACATGACAGGCAAGCTAGCCGACCAATTAGTCAGCGGTGTGAATATTACTGCTAATAAAAATACCGTGCCTTTCGATCCGGCATCGCCCTTTGTCACCAGCGGTTTGAGACTCGGTTCGCCGGCGATGACCACCAGGGGAATGGGAACTGCAGAATTTACCGAGATTGGCAATATTATTGCCGATCGCCTGCTAAATCCAGATGATGAAAGCGTCGCAGCCGACTGCCTGCGTGGAGTAGCAGCACTGTGCGATCGCTTCCCGTTATATCCGCACTTGTACTTGAAAGTGCCGGCATTAGCTTAATTTTCCTGATCGGCAATGGGGAATTGGTAGTTGGAAGTGTACGGGTAAAAGGGTAAAAGAGCAGGAAAAGATTGAGAGTTGCCGGTAGCGATATTGACAAGCGGTTTTCACCAAAAATATCGATCGCCAAGACGGTTTTTAGTAAAGATATTTGTCGGGCGGGGCTGGTTTGAATAACGGTATTTGTAGGTTGCGAAAGATACCGCTCAACTGGGCCCGCTCGCCAAATATCGACTTTTTTGCTCGCGAAAGAGTCGATATTTCAAATCGTTAATTCGAGAGTTATGAATGAAAAACCTGACAATTCGCCCCAGGGCAACTGCCATTGCGGCAAATCTCCGACTCCCAAACCCCCAGTCGCTCTTCAAGATGTTTCCTTGTTATAAGCCATCTGAAATGTAGTAGACTCTGCCTGACAGACTAATTGCCCCGCACTATTTAAAATTGATTTCAGATGCCGTACCAGTATCTGTACCACGTAGTAGCTTTTCTGATTTCTGCGATCGTCGTCCTCTGGAGTACGCCAATAGTCAAAAAAATTGGTCTCAAAAGCGGGCGAGTCGATCGGCCAGGCGAGCGAAAAGTCCACCAGCGCCCGATGGTGCGCTTGGGAGGAGTTTCCATCTTTCTCGGCACTCTCAGTGCCCTCTTATTTGTCTGGCTTTCAGGAGGCTTCATCGATGCTAGCGGACAAGTTCTCAATCCCAAAGACGAATACGAAATTTGGGGAGTCACCATCGGCGGCATCGGATTCTTCCTCATCGGTTTAGCAGACGACTTATTTTCCCTCTCGGCATTAAAACGCTTGCTCATGCAAATTGGCGTATCCAGCATCGCTTGGATGGCAGGGGTCAAAATTGAGTTTCTCACAGTTCCCTCCCTGGGACTGACAGATATTGGCTGGCTGAGCTTGCCAATTACCGTGATTTGGCTCGTCGGCATGGCCAACGCCATCAATTGGATTGACGGTTTGGACGGTTTAGCTGCCGGAGTTTCAGGGATTGCAGCAGTTGTGATGCTGATTGTCAGTCTGTCGATGCACCAACCGGCGGCGGCCCTAATTGCAGCGGCTTTAGCTGGCGGGGCCTTGGGATTTCTGCGCTACAACTTCAATCCGGCCCAAATCTTTATGGGAGATGGCGGGGCTTATTTTATCGGGTTTACTCTCGCTGGAGTGGGAGTAATTGGGTTGGTTAAAACTACGGCTGTTACTTCTGTGTTGCTGCCATATTTAATTTTAGCTGTACCGATTTTAGATATGTCGGCGGTGATTCTCGATCGACTTCGCAACGGCAAGTCACCGTTTATTGCTGACAAGCGCCACCTCCACCACCGACTTCTACAAGCCGGACTATCCCATCGATTTGCGGTTTTATTTATTTACTCGCTGACACTGTGGGTGGGAAGTTTAGCCCTAGCTTTTTCGCTTCCGAGCGGCGTAATTTACGCTATGGGTGCAACAAGTTTGCTGGGATATGCTAGCTGGAAAGTTTGGAGACACGCTCGATAGTCATTAGTCATTAGTCATTAGTCATTAGTCAATGGTTAGTTGTTTGTTGTTTGTTCTAATAACTAATGCCCAATGCCCCATGCCCAATGCCCCATGCCCAATGCCCCATGCCCCATGCCCCATGCCCCATGCCTAATTCCCTAATTCCCCAATCCAAAATCTAAAATCCAAAATCTAAAATCTAAAATCGAATAATGGTTGCTGAAATTATTTGTGTTGGAACTGAATTGCTGTTAGGCGATATTCTTAATAGCAATGCCCAGTTTTTAGCGAAAGAATTAGCGAGTCTGGGAATCCCTCACTACTATCAAACAGTGGTGGGGGACAATCCAGAACGTATCAAAAAAGTGTTAGAAATCGCAGTCAGTCGATCGCAGCTTTTGCTCTTCACCGGAGGCCTCGGCCCCACACCAGACGACCTCACAGTCGAAACGATCGCCGATTTTTTTGGGGTTCCCCTCATCGAAAAGCCGGAAATTATCGCAGATATCGAATACAAATTTGCCCAGCGGGGACGCACCATGAGTGCCAGCAACCGCAAACAAGCTTTAATTCCAGAAAGTGCGGACATTCTGCCGAATCGCAGCGGTTCGGCACCGGGTATTATTTGGCACCCGATTCCTAACGTGACAGTGATGACATTTCCCGGCGTACCGGCGGAAATGCACTTGATGTGGCAAGAAACCGCCGTTCCTTACCTGAAAAATAGCGGCTGGTGCAGCGCCACTATTTACAGCCGCACATTAAAATTTTGGGGGATTGCTGAGTCGGCATTGGCGGAAAAAGTAGATAGTTTTCTGAATTTAACTAATCCTACTGTGGCTCCCTACGCCAATCACGGGGAAGTCAAACTGCGGATTTCGGCCCGCGCGGAGTCTGAAGTGGCCGCGAAAAACTTGATTGAGCCGATCGAACAACAATTGCGACAAATTGCCGGCTTAGACTGTTACGGTGCTGATAGCGATACCCTCGCTTCGACTGTGGGCCAATTGTTGCTGGATGCGGGGCAAACTCTTAGCGTGGCTGAATCCTGCACCGGAGGAGGATTGGGGGCGATGCTAACCTGTGTTCCGGGCAGTTCTTGCTACTTTTTAGGCGGGATTATTTCTTACGACAATCGGGTCAAGGAAGGATTATTAGGTGTGAATCCGCAAGATTTAGCCGAATTTGGGGCAGTCAGCCACCAAGTGGCAAAACAAATGGCTGCCGGGGTGCGCGCCAGCCTCAATACCAATTGGGGATTGAGCATTACAGGCATCGCCGGGCCCGAAGGCGGCACAGACGCTAAACCTGTCGGATTGGTGTATGTCGGTTTAGCGGGCCCCCACGGCGAGGCAGAAAGTTTTGAATACCGCTTTGGCGATGCCCGAGGCCGCGATTGGATTCGGAATCTGAGTAGCTGTACGGCGCTCGATCGGCTCCGCCGTAAATTATTGTTGGCAAAAGCGTAGAAAAAATCCCGCGATTTGTCAATTGTCAACACTCAGCCGTAAGCTTAAGCTTTATTTAACACTTTATACTCCCAGATAATTCGGTAATATTCCGCTGGCCTCTTGATTATCTGTAAAGATTCGTTATGATAATAAGATAGGACTGATTGGCCAATATACTGACTCTCTCCATTGCTCAAAATAACCAGCAAGCGAGAAAGCAAGTTTGACCTTTGGTTTCAAAGTCGTGCTTGCTTATTTTCAGATATTTAGCCGTCGGTTTAGCAATCTAGACTATAAAAAAAGGAGCTATCCGTTCAATGGAAGACATTGAAAAGGTGCTGGAACAAATTAAAGAATGGGTTCGCAAGTTGATAGAAGGACTGCTGAATCCCGAAGCTCAACCGGAACTCGAACCGATTCGTATTCCTGTCAACCAACCTAGGCATCGCCGGTAGTCAGCCCTGGGTTTGAAGTTTGAGCTTTGAGCTTTGAGGTGGCAGACTGGTTCTAAATCCCATGTCAAAACTCTCATAGTTTTTGTTGCGCTGGAAATTTTAAAATTGTTAAATATCCTGGTACTTCACGGCCCTAATCTGAATCTATTGGGTCAGCGAGAACCTGGAGTTTATGGTTCTGCGACTTTAAATGATATCAACAAGTTGCTAGAACGAGAAGCGCAAGCCCTCCAGGTGCAAGTCTCAATTCAGCAGTCGAATCATGAAGGGGTATTGGTGGATGCCATTCACTCAATGTTAGGGCAGCACCAAGGCTTATTGATTAATGCTGGAGCTTACACTCATACGAGTGTGGCAATTAGAGACGCGATCGCCGCAGTGAATATCCCTGCGGTAGAAGTTCATCTGAGCAATATTTACCGCCGGGAAGCTTTTCGGCACCACTCGTTTATCGCAGCGGTGGCGATCGGGCAAATCAGCGGTTTTGGCTCAGAAAGCTACCGGCTGGGGCTGCAAGCTCTAGTTAGTTACCTGATGGAAAATTAAAAATTAACTGATTGTTCAGAAGAGGGCAGGTTTTAGATGGAAAACCAGCCCTTATATGTTTGGTTGTAATTCAAATTAATCAGAAGAGTTAGGCAAAAAGGGAAACCAAGAAGAATTATAAATTGCCAATTATAAATTACCAATTACTAGGAACTTGAATTAAATTAAAATGCGGCATTCCCTGTTGAGCAAGTTTCAAGGAACCATCCTGGGGGCAGTTTTAGGAGACTCTATAGGTCTGCAATACCAAAGGCAACTCGTTGGTATTCCCCCCCAAACAGGAGACTTGGCGCCGATTTTACAACTGACGAAACACCAACAATTGACACTGAGTGGGCCAACATTGGCGTTGAATTCTCCCAACAGCAAAATCCCAACTGGCAAACAATCATCCGAATCCGGGAGACTTGCGGTGGCGTGCGCTCAAAGTTTAATTCGGGGTAGGGGTTTAGATTTAAAAGATTGGGGCGATACTTGGGAAGCATTTGCCAATTCCGAAATCTATCATCCGCTAAGCAGTGAGTTTCAAAGCCTGCTTAACCCTTCTGAAGCTGCCATTGCTGCGCTGCCTGCTGCGATGTTTTTTCACGAAAATAAAGCCAAGCTGCGAGAAAAAATCATGCTGGCGATAGAGGTTTGGCCCAACGCCAACAAGCCAGAATGGGAGACAGCAATTTTAGCAGTAGGATATGCGATCGCCAGAACTCTCAAAGATAAACTTGACCCCGCGACAGCAATCGAGCAAACAATTGCCTACGTGAAAACAGATAATGCCTTAACAGAGCTGCTGCTGCAAGTGCAAATACTACTAAAACAGGGAGCCGATTTAGAAACAGCGGCAACTCATCTTTGCAAAAGCGCCACAGCTTTGAGAGAAACACAGGGCAAAGGCGAGAAAAAATTACAAACGGAGTCAATTGTCAACCCAGAAAATTTTATTCCCATTGCCTTAGCTTTCTACTGCTTCTTGAACACCCCAGAAGACTTGCGCTTGTCAGTGGTGCGGGCGGCCCGGTGTGGCATAGCCACACAACTCACCTGCGCTTTGACGGGAGCTTTGTCTGGAGCTTACAACGGCGCTGCTGCGATTCCTGTAGAATGGCGACAGGTATCTTCGGCTACGGTTGAACCGCAGGCGTTGGCCTGTGGCGAAGAACCCTCGCTCTGGGGAACGGGCAGCGATGCAAAAATTGTAGAGTTAGCAAATAACCTGTTTGCTGTTTGGGCAGGAGTTTACAGGCCCGATGCCGGCATGGATGCCGCAGCGCTAGCCCGAGCGGTGGCTGCACCTTATGTCATTAGACCTCGTAAAATATAAATTTTTGAGCTTTTAACAGGGAGGGGAAAGCATTAATTAGTAATGAGAAATTAGCAATTAGCAATTAACAAGTCAAAAACGCAAGCCGAAGGAGAGCGACAATTAAAGATTCAAAAGTAAAAAATTAAATCGGACGCGCTTGCCCCAAAACGCCGGGTTTCTACGAGAATATGGGGTTGGGAAACGAATAATCAACTGAGAAACAGGGTTTTTAGCCCTCGCGCGCGAGTTTTGTTCAAGATGGACAAGGGAAGCAAAGAAACTGCTTGCGTTGTTGGCCAAAGTTAGGAAAACAGTCAGAAAACCCAACTGCTGCCGATAGTCAGGCAAAGTAGCCTGGGCGGTTGAATATTCAGCCACGGTAGTTCGGATAAACTCAATCAAGATGCACCGTCAGAATTTCTGACAAAGCTGCTGGATAACAGTGATATATCTTCGACACAAATGAATACGCTCTCCTCATTGATGCGGCAGATTGAGCAGCTAGGGGCTGCGCGCTCACTGCGCCAACATATTGCTAAAGTGCAAAATGGCGGCAGCAAAGCAGATACCTCACGCGCTGGCGGGCCTCTCCTGAGCCGCTTGTCGCGCCAGAAATTGGTTCTGCCCGAGACTTTTACGAGTTTATTTACAAGTAAAACCTCAAAATCAAGCCTCAAAAATCAAGCTCGTTCCCCTATGTTGGCGCTCGTAGCGGTAGTTTCCCTAAGCAGCACTCTGGGCCACCGCTTCTACAACCAACCGAAACTCGATGTGGGGACGAAAGCTCCTCAGACGATTAAGGCTCCTGCTAGTGCTAGCATCCCGGATTACAAAACTACTGAAGAACATCGGAAAGCAGCGCGGATCGGGGCTGTAGCGATATTAATGCTCGATCCTGCGGTCGATCGACAAATTTATCAAGAATTGCAACAATTTTTGCAGCAGGGAAGCGAGCTGCGGGAGGCGGTAGGGCCGTTTCCGTTTGCGAGTCCCTCGGCGCTCTCAAATGCGGCTCAGGTTTACTTGCGGGGCTGCCCCGAGTGGGAGTGGCGATCTATTTTGGCGCAAGCGGGGGACAACAGTGCAACTTCCGAGCGGTTGAGTTTGGATTCCCCCGCAATTGCTGCGCAGACGGAGAACAAGTCTCAGCAGGATGCTGTCGCTCAACTGCAAGCTTACAGCCGATCGGTGCGGGCGGCAGACTTTCAAAGCCTGACAGAGAGTATTTCCTCTGCTCGCCGACGCTATCTCAATGCTGTGGAGGCGCTTGGAAAGCCGTCGGTTTTAGGACTCCCACAGATTTACGATACTTCGCTGTTTGATTTGTCCGAAGCAGCTTGGCAGAAAACCCAAACGGGTATGAGTCGCGCGGCAAAAAGGATGTTGGCTCAAGGTATCTTGCAGGGGTTGCCAAAAGAAATTTTGAAAGAAGCTGTGAAGCTGCAAGTGGCAGATGAAGTGCCGTTAGAGTCCCAAGCTTTGGCGATTGAGGGTTTAACAGCGATTTTGCAGCCAAATCTGGTGAGAGATCCCGAGGAAACCAAACAGCTAGCTGAATTAGCGGCGCAAAAGGTCAAACCGGTGATGATCGCAGTAGAGCAGGGCGAGATAATTGTTGCAGAAGGAACAGAAATCGCGCAGCAAGATTTCGTGTTGCTGGACTATTTTGGTTTGAGCCGGCGGGGGGTGAATTGGCTGGGGCTGGCGGGTTTTGTTTGTTTAGTCGGGGGGGCAATTGCGATTGTACTGCTGGTGGAAAGGCACTGTCGCTTGCGGCGGAGAGATCATTTGCTATTGCTGCTGCTGACTTTGAGCGCACCTGTGCTGGTGAGTTTGGGTCTGCCTTGGACGAGTTTGCCCGCGATCGGGATTTTAGCCGGTGGCTTCTACGGTTCGGCGGTGGGAGTGACTGTGGTGGGGCTGCTATCGGCGCTGCTGCCCGTTGGCTTAAATGTGGAGTTAATTCATTTGGTGGCTAGCGGGGCGGGGGGATTGCTGGGCGCTTTTATGGCCGGGCGGCTGCGATCGCGCGAGGAATTGGCTCTTTTGGGGGTGGCTGTCGGTTTGACTCACGGCACGGTTTATCTGGTGGGGACTTTAATTGCCAGCGCGGCTGCCGGTGCGATTTGGTACGTGGTACTGGGTACTGTGGGCGCGCAAAGTTTGGCGGGTTTGGCTTGGAGCGTTGTGGCGATCGGCATCAGCCCTTATTTGGAACACGTTTTTGACTTGATTACCCCGATCCGGCTGGCGGAACTTGCCAATCCCAACCGCCCGCTGTTGAAGAAGTTGGCTGCCGAGGCTCCGGGGACTTTTCAGCACACCCTGTTTGTGGCGAGTTTGGCGGAGGCTGCGGCTCGGGATCTCGGCTGCAATGTTGAGCTGGTCAGAACTGGCACATTATACCACGATATTGGAAAAATGCACGACCCGCTCGGATTTTGTGAAAATCAAATGGGCGGGGCCAACAAACACGATGAAATTAATGACCCTTGGGCGAGCGCGGAGATTATTAAAAAGCACGTTACCGAGGGCTTGGTGATGGCGCGGAAGCATCGATTGCCGAAGGCGATTCAGGCGTTTATTCCCGAACACCAAGGTACAATGTTAATTGCTTATTTCTACCACCAAGCGCAGCAAATTGCTGCAAAAGAATCAGAAGATTTAAAGAGGGCTTTGGCAGATCCGGATAATTCAAAGTTAACAATCGCAAGTCGTGAAGTGAGGGAGGAGGATTTTCGCTACGACGGGCCGATTCCGCAGTCGCGGGAAACGGGGATTCTGATGCTGGCGGATTCTTGCGAGGCTGCTTTGCGATCGCTCAAGGATGCTACTCATGAAGAGGCTTTGAATATGGTTAATCGGATTTTGAGGGCTCGCTGGCAGGATAATCAGTTGCTCGATTCGGGTTTAACTCGGGAGGATATGTCTCTAATTGCGGAGATTTTTGTGCGGGTTTGGGAACAGTTTAATCACAAGCGGATTGCTTATCCTAGTGCAGTTTTTACTCCCAGGTAGGATGAAATTTTGAGTTAGGAAAAATAGGAGGGCATTTCAGTTGTGGATTAGATTTTATTGCGATGTATCCCGCAAAGCGCCATGCACTTGAGTATGGTCGCTGAAAATTACCACAGTTTGTTTGATTCCTCGAAATTCTGAATAGTCGATATCTATTTGGTCTGCTAGATGCGATCGCAATTTTTGCCAGTCTTGGGCATCGATCGCATTGGCAAATGCTACGATCGTATCTACGACCGCAGCGCGATCGATAATCCAGCGGATGTCTGGCAGTTCGTACATAAAAAATAAATTTTGTGAGTTGTGAGTTCAAAATATTTTAATTTTTAACTGCCGATTAACGCGGATTAACGCCGATTTTATATGTTGATTCTATCCTTTGACTCCGGCGGCGGTTTCTGTTGGCACAATGTATTTTTGCAAGAGCAAAAATAGCCCTAAAACTGGAACAATAGAAATAATGGAACCCGCCGCAACTAAACGCCAATCTAAGGAAAATGTCCCGGCTAAATTAGCTACGCCTAAAGGTAAAGTGTAATATTCCGGCCTGTCTAAAACTAGCAGCGGCCACAGAAAGTCGCTCCAAGAACCGATAAATACAAAAATTCCTAAAGTAACTAAAGCTGGCTTAATTGCCGGAATCATGACGTGCCACCAAATGCCTAATTCTGTACAGCCGTCGATGCGGGCGGCTTCTTCTAGTTCTTTGGGAACTGCTAGGAAGGCTTGTCGTAATAAAAATATGCCGAAGGCTGAGGCTAGTCCGGGAAAGATTACTCCTAAATAACTATTTTTTAGCCCGAGTTGTACAGTCAATATGTATAGGGGAATCATGACTATTTGGAAGGGAATCATGATTGTGGAAACGATCGTGATTAAGATGGCTTCGCGGCCTCGAAAGTTGAGTCTGGCTAAGGGGTAAGCGGCGAGGGCGCAAAAGAGGACGTTGATGCTAACTGTGAGGCCGGCAATCAGGGTGCTGTTGAACAGGTAGCGGCCGAAGGGGTTGGTTTGCCAAACTTTGATGAAGTTTTCGAGGGTTGGCTGTTGCGGCCACAGTTGCGGGGGAAATTGAAAAATGTTTTCGGTGGGGGATTTGAGAGAGGTACTCAGAAGCCACAGCAGGGGAAACAGCATTAAAAGTGCGATCGCGCTCATCATGCTGTACGTCCACAGGGTGCTCCACCGCGAGGGAGTGTTGTTTGGGGAATTTGGTTTTTTAGTTTTGAGATTGTTCATTGTTGGGATATGATAATAAGTCCTTGCTTCGTGAGAAGCCTTGTTGTCCATAAGGGGATTATTGCCATGAAACCGTTTATTTACGAAACTATGTACATTCTGCGCCCAGATTTGGGTGAGGAAATGACAGACCAGGCGATCGCTAAATATCAAACTATTTTGCGCGATCAAGGTGCTGAAAGCATCGAAACTCAGCACCGCGGCAAGCGCCGTTTGGCTTACGAAATCGGCAAGCACCGGGACGGAGTATACGTTCAAATGAACTATACAGCTCCGGGCGCTGCAATTTTTACCCTGGAGCGCGCGATGCGTCTGAGCGAAGAAGTGATTCGCTATTTGACAATCAAGCAAGATGTGCCAGATGCACCGGAAGCGGAAGCTGAAGCTGAAGTCGCCGAGTAGCATTCGTGTCAACTTAACGTCTTATCTAGTACCAGTCTACTGTTTGACGATTAGGGCCGCTTATTCCCCGGCACGCCTTTCTTAAGGGCTACCCTGTACACACAACTTGAAAAACTAACGTCAGAGCCTTTCGCTCCCCCTGGCATCCTCCTGAAAAAGAGGCTAGGGGGTTCTCTGCAATTGTGGGTACAGCATAGTTTCTTTAGGGCGTGACTTGATGTTAATTGAAATTATAAGTAGGTAAGCGGGATTAAACCGAGCTATGTAACAGTATGTAAACAGGGCTAACTTAGCCACGCTTAGGGAATGTGGATACTTTACAATCCTTAACATAATTGTGTTTTACAGCGCCTACCTACTTACTAGATTTATAAAATTACGAAAGTGCTTTAATGTTTAAACAGTGAGGATTAAATGCTACCTCAAAAACTTCATGATGAGAAAAACCGTTCATAGGTTCATCACGTTAGTATTAGCAGGATTTCTATTGGCGATTAGTGGCGAGTGCGGGACATCGCGAACTTTAGCACCAATCCATCCTCATGTTTTTTATGTTGCACCAAATGGCAGTGATACAAATAACGGTTCACTTGAGCATCCTTGGTCAACAATTAATCACGCAGCGTTGGTATTAAAAGCGGGTGAAACAGTTTATATTCGGGCTGGAAATTATCGCCTCACTGAACAAATTCAAGCTAAAAATTTAGGGACAGAAAAGGCTTGGATTACTTATCGAGCCTATCCTGAAGAACGAGTTATTATTGATGCGGATGCAGTTAAAGTAGAGCCTCCCTCTGGTAAGAAATCCCATTATCCTCACGATCAAGGTGCATTTTTGTTACAAAATGTTAGTTATATTCAAGTAGAAGATTTAGAAGTTATTAATTCTCATAATTCTGGGATTACAGTTAGAAACAGCCATTTTATTAACCTTTATAATAATAAAACAGAAAATACGTTTTCTCCAGGTATTGGTGTTTGGTGGGGCGATCACTATAAAGTAATGGGAAATACGGTTATTAATGCAAACGACCTGAAGATGGCTGACTTTTTAAATGATTTTTCAGAAGCTCCCCATGAAGCAATTTCAATCGGTGGGGTTGAAAATTTTGAAGTTGCTTATAACTTAGTTAAGGATGGGAAAAAAGAAGGGATTGATGTTAAAGAAAAGAGTAAATATGGAACCGTCCATCATAACTATATTCACCACATGGCACGACAAGGATTATATGTGGATAGTTGGGTGGGAGTCTTAGAAGATGTTGAGGTCTTTAATAATGTTGTTCATGATTGTAATGGGGCAGGACTTGCTTTAGCAGTAGAAGGAGGTTCAGAAGCAAAAAATATTCGATTTCACCATAACTTAATTTATGATAACTGGGGAACCGGAATTCTCTTTGCCCGATGGGGAAATGATGGGTTACGGCATAATATTAAAATTTATAATAATACGGTTCATCATAATGGTTATGGTAAACCGAACCCAGGAGAAAGCTTTTTTTGGATTACTGGAGGGTTATATTTATTTTCCGATCATCTTCAAAATGTTGAAATCAAGAATAATATTTTTAGTAATAATAGGGGATTTCAAATCGGTTATAGCGATCGCTATTTGGCGGCTAACTCTGACATCGAAAAGATTTTTCGTCAAAAAGATATTGAGATTAGCCAGAACTTAATCTTTGGAGAAAATAACACCACCAGTCCGATTTATGCTGGATGGCTTCCTGATAACTATGCGAATATCTATGGAACGAATGGAACTGCTGCCGTCAGAGAAGAACCTCAATTTATTAATCCTGAAGAAGGGAATTTTTACTTAAAATCTCCGGTCAGTAACCCAACCCCATTAACTGCTAATTCTCAAACATCTCAGATGAGAGTTGGAGCTTTTCCCAATGGAGAAAAACCCCATTTTTGGTGGCAGGGTAAGTTCCCACCTCAATTTCCTGATTTACCCCAATAAACCCTTCATTAAAATAAGTTGTTTCTGTAATAATTAATTGTTAATAGTTGTATTAAGTACCTAAACAAAATTAATTACACAACTCAATAATAATGATTTAAGTAGGTAAGCGGGATTAAACCGAGCTATGTAACAATATGTAAACAGGGCTAACTTAGCCACGCTTAGGGAATGTGGATACTTTACAATCCTTAACATAATAGGTTTTTACAGCGCCTACCTACTTAGGGCTTGCTGAAAAACTCAGAAAACAGCATTTAGAAAGATGAGTGAATTCACGAGCCTATTGACAAGATAATTTTTGATTAACTTTTGTTGGTAAATCATAATTGTTTCTAATCAGCCAGGGTAGAAAACAGGAAAAAAGGTACTTGTTGTTAAGTAGCCATAAAAAAAGCCAAAAAACCTGCCGTAGCAGGGCCGAAAGATTCATCACCAGAAAAGTTATGGCAATGGTTGTACCAGAAGTATTAGACAGTTTAGCCATCACTCTACCGAGACTGAATCTTCTTTTAGCTTCTCCAAATTTTCCTTCAATCGAGTTGCGAATTCTCTCGTCTAACTGAGCCTGTTTTTTTGTTGACTTGCTGATATTTGTCGGGGGTCTTCCTAGAGGGGGGCCACTCATTCTAATCCCTCTTTCTTTGCACGCCCGCTCGATTTGACTGCGTTCGATATATGCGATCTACATGAATTGATTCGGGATAGCATCCCGTGAACCGTTTAAATTCTTCTACTTGTGTTTTTAAGTCTCCAGATTCGTTAAAATTATCCCAACTAATCCGGTCTAAAAATACGTATCCGTTGCGACAACTCGCAGACAGTTTTGCTCCAAATTCAACGGATTTCCCGGCTTTTCCTCTGACGATCGGGCGGATGTGTGGTTGTGTTAAACTTACTATTCGGTCATCTATACTGTTTTTTTTGTTTTCATTCATCCATAACTGTTGACGGTAGACTTCTTTTACTACTAACAGTATTTTATAATGATATTTACTCAGAGACTGTAGCTCTCCCATACCATCGATGTGAGCTAAATTTCTTTTGATATATTGGAGTTGTTTCTTGATTGCTTTTTTTCGTATTTTTCTTGATGGTTTCCGGTTTTTCGCTATTGTTAAGTATTCTTTTCTGGCTTGATTTCGATAAGTTCTTGGTTTTTTTTTTACAGGTGACTGACTTTGAGTATGTAGAGCGTCTATAATTTTTTCGGTATGTTCTCTGGCTTGATTTAATAGTCCTAAGTCTGTCGGATATTTAAGGTCGGCTGGCGCGCAGGTTGCGTCTAATATTAATCTTCCTTGATTTTTAGGCTCATTTATTTCTGATGATTTTTTTTCAACTTCCTCTCCTGGCAGTTCTGTCTGCTCTTTGACCATTTTTTCATTGATTTTATTGACGAGATTGACACCTATTCTCTGCCTAAAATGAACGAACATAGATGAGTCGAATGGTGCTTGACTACTATAGGTTGTCATGCCTATAAAGTATTGTAGGTATGGGTTTTCTCTAATTTGTTCTATTGTTTCGCGATCGCTAGTTCCTAATCTTTCTTTAATTATTAATGCTCCCAATGCCATCCGAAAAGATTTAGCTGGAGCTCCCATATCTACGGAAAAATTTAGAGCATATTCTACTTCAAATTCTGACCACGGAATTAGTTTTGCCATGATTACCCAACGATTATCATCTGACAATTGCCCCTCGAAGGGGAGGTCAAAGTTGGATGGCTCTTTTGGGGTTGGGTCAACTTTTCGGTACATTACGAAAGTGATGGTGTGCTGGGCTTTTGACTCATTTTAGCTCAGAGTCTTACACATTATCAGCGCCTAAACGAGCCAAAGTCTTTTGATGTAAGGGTTTTAGGCTTATTCAGCAAGCCCTACTTAGCTACTTATTAAATTTACTGTTAACTAAGGCAACTTCGACTCCCTTGAGAGGCCAAATTCTGCATCCATAACTCTGAATCAAACTATAAAGTTATTTTTGCCCTTGGCAATTACGTAGTGGCTAAAATGTGGCTCTTAGAAGATGAATATTGGCAATTTTTGCCAACTGCTGCTTCAGGTTGGGCCTGAATCCACTAGCCAAAGGCCGATCGCACTCCCTGCACCCTCGATCGACCTTCTCGCCCAATAGCCCAATTGTAAATTTTTGTGACAATTTTGATTTGGTAGCTTTAGATACAGAATTGTCTGTTATAGTGATAGAAGAGAAGAAAAAACCAGCCCAACATTAATCTAAAGAATACGGAGGAACCGCATATGTCTACCGAAAATCAAGCTCGCTCTCTGATGATGCGCCACCACCAACTGGTGAAGAATCGGCAGCAATCCATGCTCAACCGCACCGCCACCGAAGTCGGGATGGAAGATACGCACTACTGGGGTCACATTCAAGGCAAACCGCAGCCCAGCTTTCAAGCCAGTTACGATCGCAGCAACGCCACTATGAGCTAGGGCAAGCTCAATTTCGACAATTGTCTACGAAGTTATTACCTATAATTTGGAGAAACCAGTTATGTCAACTCAAGAACAAGCCCGCAACCTGATGATGCGCCATCAACACGTCGTTAAAAACCGTCAGGAATCCATGCTGAGCCGTGCCGCTGCTGAAGTTGGTTTAGATGCTGGTTCTCAAGCGAGTATCGATCGCAAATAACTCATTTTTTCAACGGCGAGATAGTTGAATCGAGTTTGTTGTTTGCCAGCTAAAAATTAATAATGTCAATTACAAAACCGTCGCGACTTCTTCTTGAGTTCTAACTCTAGATTGGAAGCCGCGATTAGTTTTATGGAGAATTGGGAATTGGGAATTGGTAATATCTCGATCGTACTGCTTGTATAGAGAGGCGTTTGAGCAAAGGGTGAGCTAAACGAGAGTGAGATAGCCTCAAAAGTATACATCACAAACAATAAAAAACGTTTGTGCCGAGAAACTTGATATAATCCCCTTTCAGCAGATTGAAGGCTACTAGGGAGGTCATCATGTCGGACTGGAAAGAAATTGGCGGCGGAGTTACAGCACCCAGAGGGTATCGAGCATCTGGAATTACAGCGGGTTTGAAGCCTTCTGGCTTGCCGGATTTAAGTTTAATTTTGTCAGAGGTGGACGCGATCGCCGCAGGAGTCTTTACTACATCCACTGTGCGGGCAGCTTGCGTGGACTACTGCCGCCAGCGTTTGCAAGCGAAACCAAGCGCGAAAGCAATTTTGTGCAATGCGGGACAAGCTAATGCTGCTACTGGCGAACAAGGTTTGGCCGATGCCCTCGAAAGTGCCAAATTATTGGGAGAAGCGCTGAATATTCCTCCAGAATCAATTCTTTTGGCCTCCACAGGCGTCATCGGACAGCGGATAAAAATGGACCCGCTGAGGGCTGGAATTCCGCGATTAGTTGCTGAGGCATCGGAAACTGGTTCCGATGCGGCTGCTAAGGCTATTTGTACGACTGATTTAGTGCCGAAAACGATCGCCCTGGAAACTATGTTTGGCGATCGACCCGTCCGCATCGGCGGCATTTGCAAAGGTTCGGGAATGATTCACCCGAATATGGCAACAATGCTAGCATTTGTAACTTGCGATGCAGCAGTGTCGTCGCATTTGTGGCAAGAAATGCTGAGTCGGGCGGCTAACAGAAGTTTCAATCAAATTACTGTTGACGGAGATACCAGTACCAACGATTCGCTAATTGCTTTGGCCAACGGTCAATCCCGCACACCGGCGATTACAGAAATGGGGGCAGATGCTGAAAAATTAGAGGCGATGCTGACAGAAGTTTGCGTGCATTTGGCAAAGGCGATCGCCCGCGACGGCGAAGGTGCAACTTGTTTGGTGGAAGTGCAAGTTAGCGGCGCGCTGGATGAAGTTTCTGCGAGTAAAATTGCCAAAACAATTGTCGGTTCTTCTTTGGTGAAAGCTGCTATTTTCGGACGCGATCCGAATTGGGGGAGAATTGCGGCGGCGGCTGGGCGCGCTGGTGTACCTTTCGATCAAGAAAATTTGCGGATTGAATTAGGGGATTTTTTGATGCTGGAAAACGGGCAACCGAAAGAGTTCGATCGCGCTGCTGCGAGTAATTACATGAAAGCGGCTGCGGAGGGGGAATATTTGAAAGCTGATACGGTTTTAATTCAGGTTAGTGTCGGGAATGGCAGCGGTTTTGCGAAAGCTTGGGGATGCGATTTGAGTTACGACTACGTGAAAATTAATGCGGAGTATACGACTTAAATAAGTCCGGGCGGTTAGAAGTTCGGGCGGTTAGAAACCGCGCCTACACAAACAAAACCCGACGATAGCGGGTTGAAGAAATTTAGAACGCGGTTAGAAACCGCGAAGTTTACGGGCACACAAACAAAACCCGACGATAGCGGGTTGAAGGCAAATTTCACACAGTTTAAGAGGAATGAGAGACAATTTCACGCAGTCATACAGCAGATTCCAGCTTTATGAAGTACGCCAGCCTATCGATCGATCCCCCTAGGGACAAGGCATTGCCGTGTCCCTACTGCTTCATAAACCTGGGATACGCTGTATATCCATTTTGTTTGAGCAACTTGGGATAGATTGTCTTTGATTACTCCTGATATTCAGCAAGTAATCTATGCAGCAATTATTGCAAAATGCAAGAAATTGGGCTGCACGGTGATTATCGTTTGCGGTATAGAATATCACATTCACCTGTTAACAGGTTTTCTGACGGCTTTGGGGGTAGCTGATATGATTAAGCAAGTCAAGGGCAGTTCTTTTCATTTGGAAACCCACCAGATTAAACCGGGTGAATTTTTCAAAGGGCAAGGCAGCTAGGGAGTATTTACCAGCCATGATGCGATCGACAGTTTAGCTAAATATATCAGAAATCAAGCTGTTCACCACCGTCAAAAATCAATGATTCCTGATTGGGAACTGACTCGGAAATCACTGGGCGATTGAAATCACTCAGCAACTTCTTCAACCCGCTATCGTCGGGTTTTGTTTGTGTAGGCGCAATCCTAATCGCCCGCAATCCCAATCGCCCAACCAACGTTTTTTAAACACGAGACAAAAAAACGAACGCCAACTTATTCAAGTTTTCATCCTCCTTCTTATTTGTCAAAAAAGATTCTCAATTTCTGGCGGCGTTTCCAAAAGCAATTGCGAGTTGGCGTTAAAAGCAACTTACGCGCAAAAACTCAATAAACCGGGTTTTTTAACCTGGAAAAATGGCCTTAACCCGGTTTCTACGTCCATGACAGGACACTATACCGAAGCTACTAGATTGGGTAGGAAATTTAGGAAATTAGCAAAACTATTTTACCAGTTACTGAGCCTGTTTCTAACAGTTCGTGAGCGGCTTGAGCTTGTTCGAGAGGGAAAGTTTGGCTGACGTGAATTTTGAGCAAGTTGCGATCGCACAAACGAGCACACTTCTGCAAAATATGAGCCTGCTGTTCCTGTTCCTCCACCAAACTTTGCAGCATCGGTGTTAACATTAATTCCAGACTAATTCGCAGATTTCGCATTCTCGCTGTGGTCAAATTGCCCAAAGCCGGATCGGGTTCCAAAATTGTTACCAAATCTCCATAAATCTTCACAGCCGGAATAGTTTTGTAAAAAGTTTCTCCCCCGACTGTATCGAAAGCCAAATCAACTCCTTGTCCTTGAGTCCAAGTCAAAACTTCATCGACAACATCAGTATTTTTGTATAAAATTACTGAATCTGCACCTAACTGCTTGACAAAATTGGCTTTTTCCTCAGAACTAACAGTAGTGCAAACCTCAGCACCCTGCAACTTCGCCAACTGTATCGCGACGTGGCCGACACCGCCGGCACCAGCTTGAATCAGCACTGTTTGCCCGGCTTGCAAGCGCCCTCGATCGTACAGCGATTCCCATGCTGTAATTAAAACTAACGGTGCCGCCGCCGCCTCAGCAAAACTTAAAGCAGCCGGCTTGAGGGCGAGAAAGCGTTGGTCTACAACGGCAAACTCAGCATAAGTACCCCTCGACCCGCCCAAACCGCCGTTGCAGAAAAAAACCTCGTCTCCCACTTGGAAACTTTGCACACCAGCACCTACAGCCTCTACGACTCCAGCACCGTCGCACCCCAAAACGTGAGGAGTTTTCTCGGGGTAAAAAGTGCCGCGCGCCCGCAATTTAGTATCTATAGGATTGATTCCCGCCGCCCGCAACCGCACCAAAACTTCATTTTCTGTTTGTATAGTAGGGGCGGGGATATCTTGCAGTTTCAATACGGACGGGCTTCCGGGGGTTTCAAAAACGATTGCTTTGATCATGGGTGTTACACTATATCAGATAATCCCTGAACTTTATTGTACATTGCTTTGCTAAGCAATAAAAAACTTTTCGTTTCTACCAAAAAAATTATGATTGTCGTTGAAAGGCATTACATAGATCGGCAGCATCAGTTTTTTAAACAGTTTGATAACTTATCGTTCCTGTCCATAAATCTCTACAATCATGGTAACTACTACATGAGGAAACACTTTTTTAAGTCGGGGTATCAAGTTGGCTGTGCCAGGAGTCTCAAAAGTTTATATGCCATCCTAAAACCAACAGCCGACTATAAATCCTTACCTGCTCAAATTAGCTATCAATTTTTCAAACAAGTTCTTCACGATGGGGATGCTTGGAAAAAGTCAATAATGGCTTATTCCCGAGATGTCCATCAATTTTTATTCCTCCCTAAAATAAAAAAAAACAAAGCTAAAATCTGTGCACGTAACTTGTTAATTTATGATAACCAATTGATAGGAAAAAGGGGTGAAAATAAAAATAATGGGCTACTTCATTTATCTCAAGGTGACATAATAATTGTTACAAAAGCCCAAGAGGTCATAGAGGTAAGGATAGTTTCTGCAACAGCGAGCTACGTTGTTGAGGTTGTTTATAAAAAGCCTGTAACGTTGGTGGATTTAAATCCCCAACTCATAGCAGGTATAGATTTAGAGATTGATAACCTCGTCGTTTTGACATCGAATCAGCTAACATTTACTCCAACTCTATATGATGGAAAATATCTCCAATTAATAAATCAATGTTTTAATAAGCGCCGAGCATTTTTACAATCAAAACTTGACCAAGGGAAATATACCGCGCGCCAAATCCAGCAAATCACCTTTAAGCGAAACAAGGGAGTAAAAAACTACCTTCCTCAAACCAGCAGTTTGATGGTCAAGGGGTTGGTGGATGAGAAAATCGGGCAGTTAGTTATTGGCAAAAATGTGGCGTGGAAACAAAATTTAGCCTTAGCCCAAAAAACTCATCAGACTTTTGTAGTAATTTCTTATGCCAAGCTCAGAGAAATGATTGCTTACAAAGCTGAGTTAGTGGGTATCGAGGTAACAGTTACAGAAGAATCTTATACAAGTAAGTGCAGCTTTTGGGATTTAGAGCCTGTCGGTAAGCAAGAGTCTTACCAGCGTAAGAGAGTTAAACGTGGGTTGTTTCGGTCTTTGAATCAAACCCTGATTAATTCTAATGTGAATGCAGCATTATTAAATATGATTAAAAAAATAAACGGAAACTCACCCTTTGAGGAGTGTAGAAACCGTATAGAGGTGTTTGCAGTTTCACCTGTACGGGTTGATCCTGTACGAAAAGAACCACAAAAAGTTCGGTAATGTCAAGTATTGCCCGGTTTTTTGTGAACTGTTAACTCTGTTGTCGCTTTCACTGCGATCCTACCTTGTATTCGTTACCCATCCGTGACGATACTTAGTGATTTTTTAATAGATTGGCTTTAGATAACTACAACAATTGTTGAGCGGTGCTAATCGATGTTCGATCTAGATTTATTTTTTTACTTTGAGATTCTGGCATATCTTGTGGGATCATCGGCGATTTTAGCCTTGGCGTCGGCGATTTATCTCAAGTGGCAGCGAAGACCCCCCAGTCTCCCTCTGGCAGAAGAGAAACGGCCGTTGGCAGAATTAAACCCCGCAGATTTATCTGCGGGATTGAAAATTTGGAAAAACTGTGGGATTTTCTCCAACTCAAATCTGTTGCCGCCAACTGAGAGATTATTGGGTAAAGTTTTAAGTACTGGCGGCGCTCTATTCTTGCGCCAGCAACAGCGCCCAACTGTGAATTCTTCGCCTATTGTCGGGCCTGGAAGCATCCAAACCCTAAGTGTGAGGATTTCGGGTTCGATGGGGGACAATCGCGATCGCCCGAAGGCCGATAATCCTCCCAAACTAACAGCTTCCGCGCAATTAGAGGAAGATTTGCTGGGCGAGATCCTAGCAGGTACTGATTCGCCGGCGGGAGCAGAATTCTTTGATGCCTTAGTTCGCCACTTAGCCTCAGCACTCGGAGTTTGCAGCGCCGTCGCTGCCAAATTGATTAAGTCGAAGAAACGCGCCGATGCTGCTCCCGATAGATTGCAAGTTATCAGTTTTTGGAGCGACGGACTGTGGCAGTCAAACTTTGAGTGCGACACCGCCAATACTCCCGAAGCGCTGGTGATCGATCGGGGAATGTACTCCTGTCCTGACTGCCTCTTCGAAACCTTTCCAGAAGACCGCAGATTGGTAGTTACAGGTGCGCGCAGTTTCCTGGGAGTCTTGCTCAAAAACTCTTACGGCGAACCTTTAGGCATTATTTGTATTTTCCACGATCGGCCCCTCCCGGAAGCACATCTTGCCAACTTCCGATTAATTATCAGTATTTTTGCCGGACGGGCCGCCGCCGAATTAGAGCGCCAGCGCCTAGAAGCAGCACTGTCCACTGTAGAAGCGAAATACTGCGCTCTTGTAGAACAAATGCCGGCTGTCACCTACATTTCTCCCCTCAACCGCACCGCTGCCAAACTTTATATCAGCCCGCAAATCGAGACTTTTCTGGGTTATTCTGTAGCTGAATGGAGGGCAGACCCCGACCTGTGGCTGAAACTCGTTCACCCAGAAGACCGCGATCGCGTGTTAGTTGAAAACGCCACACAGAAATTTACCAGTGGAGAAGAGATATTTTGGGACGGGCCGCTCGTTTCAGAATACCGCGCGATCGCCCGCAACGGCCGAGTCGTCTGGTTCCGCGATCGAGCGACTGCAGTTCGCGATGAAGCAAGCAAGTCCGTCATTCTTCAAGGTGCAATGTTTGACATCACAGAGACGAAAGTAGCTGCCAGCGCGCTGCTAGAAAGCGAATACCGCTATTACACCTTGGCAAAAATCCTGCCTGTCGGGATTTTCCGCGCCGACGCTGGTGGAGATTGCTTGTACGTCAACCAGCGATTTTTGGAGATGGCGGGGCTGACAGCACCACAGGCAATAGGCGAAGGTTGGACGCAAAGTTTGCATCCCGAAGACCGCGATCGCGTTTTGAGCGTGTGGTATGGCGCTGTCAAAGAGAAGTTGCCTTGTAAGTTAGAGTACCGCTTTTGCAACGGCGACTTGACAACCTGGGTATTTTGGCAAGCAGTGCCAGAAATTGCCAAAAGCGGGGAAGTTCTGGGCTATCTCGGCACCTTGACCGATATCAGCGATCGCAAGCAGGCAGAATTCGCGCTGCAACAGGCCGAAGAGAAATACCGCAGCATCTTTGAAAATGCGATCGAAGGGATTTTCCAGGCAACGCCCGACGGGCGCTACCTCAGTGCTAACCCTGCTTTGGCGAGAATTTATGGCTACGAGTCGCCCGCCGAATTGATGGCGAACATACGCAACATCGATCGCCAACTCTACCTCGATCCCGAGCGCCGCGTCGAGTTTTTGCACGAGATCGAAAAACACGGTTTTGTGTCAGAATTCGAGTCCCAAGTTTACCGCGCTGACGGCACCACTATCTGGGTTTCCGAGAACGGCCGGGCTGTTCGGGGCGCTGGCGACAAATTGCTTTACTACGAAGGGACTGTCGAAGATATCACCGTCCGCAAAATAGCAGAAGAGAAGTTAGTACACGATGCTTTGCACGATATGCTAACGGGTTTGCCCAACCGAGCTTTATTTATGGATCGCTTGGGACACGCGATCGAGCTTTCAAAACGCCGCCCCGAGGTTGTGTTTGCGGTGCTGTTTATCGATCTCGATCGCTTTAAGGTTGTTAACGACAGTTTGGGGCATTTAGTGGGCGATCGGTTGCTGATCGCGATCGCGCAGCGTCTGGGAATCTGTTTGCGCACTGGAGATACCGTTGCCCGTCTCGGCGGCGACGAATTCGCTATTTTGCTGGAAAATATCAACAGCGCCGAAGATCCGATCCTGATTGCCCAACGAGTCCAAGCGGAACTGGCAGAGCCTTTTTACCTTAATGAGTATCAAGTTTTTACCAGTGCTAGCATTGGGATTGTTTGTTCTGGTTTTCCTCCTCCGTATCCAAGGGAAACCAGCAAACTGTCGATCGCCGGGAATCTGGGAAATATCGATCGGGAAACTTCTTTGTCTTGCTTATCTTCCGACTCTCCTGTTCCCAATGTCCCGTTCCGAACATTGTACGATCGACCTGAAGAACTGCTCCGAGATGCAGATGCTGCCATGTATCATGCTAAGGGATTGGGCAAAGCTCGTCACGAAGTTTTTGACTTAAGTATGCACACTCGCGCCGTCGCCCTTTTGCAACTGGAAAACGACCTGCGGCGCGCTTTAGAATCCCAGGAATTCCAGCTTTACTATCAGCCCATCGTCTCTCTAACTAGCGGTAGAATCAGCGGTTTTGAAGCGCTGCTGCGGTGGTATCACCCGCAGCGGGGTGTTGTATCTCCCGGCGAGTTTATTTTAGTAGCAGAAGAAACTAGATTGATTGTACCTATTGGTTGGTGGATGATGCGATCGGCTTGCAGTCAGACCCACCAGTGGCACCAAAAATTCCCAGAAAATCCGCCGTTGACTGTCAGCGTCAACCTTTCTAATCAACAATTTAAACAACCGGATTTAATCGATCGCATTCGCGAAATTTTACAAGAAACTCAGCTTGACCCCCGCACTTTAAAGTTAGAAATTACTGAAGGCGTCATCATGGAGAATTCCGGATCAGCAGTCGCTATCCTCGCAGAATTGAAAAAATTAGAAATTCAATTATATATTGACGATTTCGGCACTGGCTATTCTTCTTTGAGCCGCCTGCACACTTTTCCAACTGACGCTTTAAAAATCGATCGAGCTTTTGTCAGCCGCATGACTGAAGATGAAGGAAACGAAGCCATTGTACAGACAATTTTAATTTTAGCCAGTCATTTAGGCATGGATGTAATTGCTGAAGGAATCGAAACCATCGAACAGCTTAATTTACTCAGAGCACTGCAATGCGAATACGGACAAGGATACTTTTTCTCAAAGCCTGTAGACAGCATCGCAGCCACACTTTTGATAGAAAGTGAACCTGAATGGTAATTTGACTGTTGACGGTTGACTGTTGGCTGTTGATTATTAACTTTTGGGTTTTTGTTTTAGTGAGTTAAGATAAGCATTAAGTTTTGGTGAAAGTTCATTTAATAAGGGATGCAGGCGATCGCTATGTTCTTGAGTTAAAAGATTTCGAGCGTAGGCAAGTCTTAACCAGTGTCTTGTTTCGTTTAATGAACCCAAGAGCAATTTTCACAAAACGCTGATTATCTTGGCAGCTATAGCGTCCATCTCCTTCTGCAATATTAGCACCAACACTATCAGCCGATCTCACTATTTGTTTGCCCATCGTATCCTTCGTAAAGTCGTCCCATTTTTTGACAATAAACCATATTTCGTTTGATATTTTTTCAGCTAATTGATAAACTTGTAGCTGTTGAAAGCTTTCCATATTAGCTTCTTTAAATAATTGATAGCCAACAATTGATTGATGACTAATACAAGTTAACAGTCAACAGTCAACCGTCAACAGTCAACCGTCAACAGTCAACCGTCAACTGACTTAAACTTTCGCTTCCAAAGACTTGAGAAACTCAGTATTTACCCCCGACTCCCGCGTCAGGGCAATTTTCCCAGTCCGAGCAATTTCCTTAATCCCAAATCTATTCAGAACCTGGACGATCGCCACCATTTTACCCGGATCTCCGACAACTTCCAATGTCAGCGTATCATCACCAATATCCACCACTCGCGCTCTAAAAATCTGAGCTAACTCAATTATCTCCGATCGCGTCCCGCTAGCAGCATTAACTTTCAGCAACATCAACTCCCGTTCCACACAGGGAATTTCCGTTATATCCTGAACTTTTAGTACGTTAATCAACTTGTACAGTTGCTTTGTCAACTGCTCGATAATCTGGTCATCTCCGGGTACAACCATCGTAATCCGAGATACTCCCACTTGCTCCGCCGGGCCAACGGCGAGACTTTCAATATTAAAACCCCGACGGGCAAACAAACCAGCAATTCGAGTGAGGACACCCGCTTCATCTTCAACTAAAACCGAAAGAGTGTGTTTCATTTCTCCAAAAAAGACGCATTTCGTGCAATTCTACTTTCGCCAATTCGCCTTTTAGCAGAAGTGCACGTCCATTGAACCTGCCTTAGACATTTTATCGCGAGTTATTGGCCGTTCATCTCCGGGAAAAAACAATATATTAAGCTGTCGGGGCCAGAGTCACGCCCGATCGACAATATCAGTCACAGATCGGCGTAAATCCGCCCCCACTGGCTTCTTTTGGTCGATCGCACGCACGCGATCTAAGTTTTTGTGTGTACGAACCTACACAATTACTTGAGCGAATAAAAACTTTTCAGGTCTTCTCGCTGACGGAAACTGAAATTTTGAGACCAATTGGTCTCAAAATTCCTTCACATAAAAACCCGGTGTTGCAGCGACGGCATCTGGCGGCGGACTTGTTCTAGTCGATCGGGATTAATTTCTGCGATCGCCACACCCGGTTCCTCTCCGGCATCCGCCAATACCACACCCCAAGGGTCTACAATCATCGCGTGACCGTGAGTTTGACGGCGACCGTAGTGGCGGCCAGTTTGTGCGGGGGCGATCGTATAACAAGTATTCTCGATCGCCCTAGCTTGCAGCAAAACCTTCCAGTGATCCTTGCCAGTGTAAGCAGTAAACGCCGCCGGCACGAACAAAATATCGGCCCCCTTGTAGGACAAATGCCTGTACACTTCCGGGAACCGCACGTCATAGCAGACCGAAAGTCCCAGCGTCCCCAACTCCGGCGACACATAAACCGGTGGCAAATCTTCACCAGCTTTCACAGTGTTCGATTCCCTGTAAGTAATGCCGTCTGGCACATTCACATCGAACAAATGTACTTTTCTGTACCTTGCCACTTCAGTGCCGTTTGGGTCTACCAGCAAACAAGTATTGTATACCTTCCCCCCCTCCGTCGGCACTGGAAATCCGCCGCCCAGAATCGTTACCTGGAAGCGCTGGGCCATCGTTTTGAGGAATTTTTCGCTCAGGAGCCCGATCGCCTCTGCAGAAGCAATCTTTTCCTCCTCTTCTCCCATAAACGAGAAATTTTCTGGTAAGGAAACTAACTCCGCACCCCGACGCACTGCCAGGTCGATTAATTCCTCTGCCTGAACCAAATTTTTTTGCAGGTCAGGCAAGCTCGTCATTTGAATTGCTGCGGCGAGATAAGACTTCATCGATTCACAATATTAGTCATTAGTCATTAGTCATTAGTCATTAGTCATTAGTCATTAGCAACTAATTTGATAACTAAATAGTTTAGATTCTTGGCTTTTCCCCATTTATGCGCTGGTCTTGCACCAACTGGTACGGTTTGAGAGTTTTGAGCTTTTAGCGCTAAATTAACCTGTAACTCATCACTCAAAAGTCAAAACTCTCAACTTTTCTCTCCTAGGTTTTGCAACCTAATTTCCCTCAAATCTTAAGGCATCGGATGGAAAAGCAGGTCTGGGAAAAAGCGGTTAAATTCAATTAAACCCGCAGCTTGAATAGATATCCAAAGGATAGCCAAGACTGGTGCGGTCGAAAGAAACTTGACAAAGTATTGCATGAATTCTGCTCCTAAAAATTTGAGACAGTTGGTAATTGCCGATCTAGCTACGGCTAATTGCTAATTCCCAGTTAATTGATTAACTGTTAGCTATTAGCTCTTCTCCATTTCCCAATTTTAGCGGGGGGAAACAGTAATTTCGTCGTCCTTCGCAAACATTTCACCGCTGGTGATTGATGTCAGAGCTGCCAGAGGCCATAAAACGCCGCTCAGCATACATTTGATTGCCAAAGGAACGTCGATAATAATCTCTTTTTCCTCTGGGGTTGCTGATTTTTTGGTAACTTGCAGATAAGAACGGCCCACCCAACCAATCCAACCTGCGATATACAAGAACAGTATGCTAGGAATCAAAAAGTCCCCTGCTTTGCTCAAGTTGCCGTCTACGATTAAGTGCGGGTATCCTTCCGGGCCGCACAAAGCTTGAGAATAGCGCTCGAACCGCGCTTTCGCAGATGCCGGATCGCCATTAGTAGAACGTGCATTTTTAGCTAGTTCCTTGAATTCGGGAGAGTCTTTGCACGGCACTAAATTGTAAGCCGAAGCAACTGGAGCAAAACTGATCCAGACACTCAACACTAAAATTGCAGCAAACAATCGTCGCATGGAATTGTTTCCTTTTGTTACAAAACAATAAGTTTTTGTACAAGCATTTCAACTTGCCGATCTGGAATCCAGATTACCGTGTTTCTTGACAGTCTCAAGTATCCATCATTGATGCGACAAAGCCCAATAAAAAGAGGGATTCGCGTTTTCATAGGTCAGTGCTGAGCTAGCAATACCGCGAGGATATTCCTTCATTGCATCAGATGATGGCCTTACCTGTCGATCGGGCAAATATCCCTCAACAATAACCTGAGTACAGGTATAGCGGGGGACTTGCGCCGAATTAGTTAAGCTAGCAATAGCTAACCTATCAAATAAAATTACCAGTTAATGGCAACCATTTTCGCAATCGAAACAAGTTGTGACGAAACAGCAGCAGCAATTGTTAAGAATCGTCAAGTTTGCAGCAATGTTGTAGCATCGCAAATTAAAATCCACGAGCAGTACGGCGGAGTAGTGCCCGAAGTGGCTTCGCGGAGTCACTTAGAAATGCTAAATCAGGTAATTGCCCAGTGTCTCTCGGAGGCAAACCTGAGTTGGTCAGAAATTGACGGCATTGCAGCGACTTGTGCCCCGGGTTTAGTAGGTGCATTGTTAGTCGGGCTGACAGCGGCGAAAAGCTTGGCAATAGTCCGTCAAAAACCTTTTTTAGGCGTCCACCACCTCGAAGGGCACATCTACGCTTCTTACCTTACCGAACCAGACTTGCAGCCACCGTTTTTGTGTTTGTTAGTTTCCGGGGGACACACCAGCTTAATTTACGTCAAAGATTGCGGCGTTTACGAAACTGTAGGACACACGCGCGACGACGCCGCCGGCGAAGCTTTTGATAAAGTCGCGAGACTGTTGCAGCTAGGATATCCGGGCGGGCCACTGATTGACAAATTAGCCGCCCTTGGCAATCCCCAAGCATACCCCCTGCCAGAAGGCAGAATTTCGCTGCCTGGCGGCGGCTACCACCCCTACGACAGCAGTTTTAGCGGGTTGAAAACAGCAGTTTTGCAATTAGTGCAGAAACTCAAAAAACAAAATAACAATGTGGATGGGGAAGGCTTCTTGCCTGCCTCTACAATTAATGATATTGCGGCCAGTTTTCAGGAAACAGTAGCTAAGAGTTTAACAAAAAGAGCGATCGACTGCGCGCTAAATTTCGGGCTTACCACCATTGCCGTCGGGGGCGGAGTTGCAGCAAACAGCGGACTGCGAAAACACTTACAAGCAGCAGCAGCCAAACACAATTTGCGAGTATTGTTTCCGCCATTAAAATATTGTACAGACAACGCAGCCATGATCGGCTGTGCGGCGGCCGAACACTTGCAGCGAGGACACACATCGCCGCTGACTTTGGGAGCAAATTCGCGGATGGCTGTCAGCGATATTATGGAACTGTACAATAGTCATTAGTTATTAGTCATTAGTCATTAGTTAACAGTCAACAGTCAACAGTTAACAGTCAACAGTCAAGCAAACGATGAAAATACGCGACGCAGTAGAAAGCGATTTGCCAGCAATTGTTCAAATATACAACGCAGCAATACCGGGCAGAATAGCCACAGCAGATTTAAAACCAATCTCAGTCGAAAGCCGCCTTCAGTGGTACAGAATACACTCCCCCAATTCCTTGCCGATTTGGGTAATCGAATCCGAACAAAATATTGTTGGCTGGCTGAGTTTTCAGCTTTTCTACGGACGCGCCGCCTATCAGCATACAGCAGAAGTTAGCATCTACGTCGCACCCGATCGCCAACGCTGCGGAATCGGACAACAATTATTGCAATCGGCAATTGTGCGGAGTCCAGAATTGAAGCTTAAAACTCTGATGGCGATAATTTTTGCTCACAATCAGCCGAGTTTAAGATTGTTTGAGAAATTTGGCTTTCAGCGGTGGGGATATCTGCCGCAAGTTGCCGAACTTGACGGCGTGGAAAGAGATGTCGTAATTCTCGGTTTGCGTTGTCCGTAGGGACTGATATCGTTTCCGGTAGCATCGGAATTATTAGCCAAAATTAGGACACGGCAGTGCCGTGTCCCTACAATATTATTTTCGGTAGGGACACGGCATTGCCGTGTCCTCTATATCATAAGGAGTGCCACCGGAATTGATGTGATGTTTGCTCAATCTGCTAAAATTGTAATTTCATCCAAAGATGCGATCGCCACATCAGCTTTTTCCAAATGACTAACCTGCGCATTCCCCCAACAAATGCCGATACAACCCGCCGCATTAGCATTTTTACCCATCTGAATATCGCCCGCTGAATCTCCCACCATCAAAGTTGCTGCGGGTTCAACTCCGAGTTTCTCACAAGCTTGCAAAAACAATTTCGGGTCTGGTTTATGAAGCGTTGAATCAACTCCCATTTCTAACTGAATGTAGTCGGCTAATTCGTGCTGTTTCACAAACTTTTGCACAGCCCCCGTCGTAGCAGCCGACAGAATTCCCAGCTTCAAACCGGCTTCCGAAAGATATTTCAGCACTTCCAAACTGCCGACAAATAAAGGAGAAACAGCACTATTTTTAAACATTTCGTCAGCTTCGTCAAAAGCGCGGCGCGCAATAGTTAAAGATTCCAGCCATCCCCTGCCGGTTTCCGCGATGTATCCCGCTGCAACAATCTCATTTTCCCTGCGGCTACCCACTGCTAGCAAGCCCGTGGGGTCAATGCTGCCGCCTTCGATGCCGAAAGCCATTTGTAAAGGCTCTCCAACGCCCGGAATTTGAGCGTCTGCGAGGCGCGCTCGCTTAATCCCCAACAGTCTCAAAAACTCCTGAGAATCCTCTAGAGTGCCGTCTTTGTCAAAGATTACGGCTTCGATATTTGAGAATGTAATGCCCCGACATTTAATAGTTACCAAGAATCATAACTCCTGAATTTCTATATTTTTTTATATTTTCTCACGTTGTGTTTTTTTTAGCAATTGTTTTTAGGAATTGTTAATTGCTAACAAGAATGTTGTGTTTCTATAAAATTAGGATACAACCATGTTGTGTCCCTACAAAATCAGGATACAATATTTGTAGGGAAACGGCAATGCCGTGTCCGGCGCGGGACTCGGCTACTTTTAACGATCAATATACAGCAGATTCCAGGTTTATGAAGAATACCTCAAATCGCTCTATCCCCGCCGTAGGGACACGGCATTGCCGTGTCCCTACTTCATAAACCTGGAATACGCTGTAATATTGAATTGTGTCCCTACAAAATCAGGACACAACAGTGTTGTGTCCCTACAAAATCAGATTGTATACGAGTATGGAAACGGCTGAGCCTAAGTCTGGCGCGGGATTCTGCTGGGTGTGACAAGAAGCGGTTGAAACTGCCGAGTCGAATCTCAAAATAAATTAAAATCGCCCTGCTAGATTGGCAATAATTAATCCTAGTTGAATAGGCTTGATCGGCTTAGCAATATGAGTTTGAAAACCCGCTTCGATCGCCCTTTCTTGTTCTCGATCGCTCGCATACGCAGTCAGCGCGGCGGCGGGGATTTTTCCTCCAGCTTCCGCAGCAAGAGCTCGCACTTGCCGAATTAAGAAATACCCGTTTTCATCAGGCATTCCGATATCCGAGATTAGCACGTCATATCTGCCGGGTGTTTCCCTCAAAGCCGCCATCGCTGCTCTTGCAGATTCTACTGTCAAAACATCAGCCCCGTAGTTTTCCAGCACAAACTTTAAGAGATCCCGGGTATCAGCCTCATCATCTACAACTAAAACTTGCAAACCATTCAAAGAGGGAATGCGCTCATCGACGATCGCGTCTGTGGCAGCCTCTGGCAATGGAGCCGGCTCTGGTGGGCTTGGCGGTGTCAACTCTTCCGGCGAGGCTCTCAACGGCAATCTCAGAGTTATTGTAGTTCCTTGTCCCTCACCCGGACTATCGGCTTGCACCGTTCCCCCGTGCAGTTGAACAAGATGATACACGATCGACAAGCCCAATCCCAGCCCTTGATTCGTCTTAGTCGTGCTGGAATCTCCTTGGCGGAAGCGATCGAAAATATACGGTAACAACTCAGGCGCAATCCCTTTTCCGCTGTCGGTGACTCGAACTTCAGCATGATTCTCGCTCGCCGAGAGCGTGATTTCCACTCGTCCCCCCACCGGAGTAAACTTAATCGCATTAGACAGGATATTCCATAAAACTTGCTGCAAACGATCGATATCGCCTAAGACATTTACAGAAATCAAATCCGAAACAAGGTCAATGTTTTTTGCGGAAGCTGAGAATTGCACCCCCTCCAGCGCAGCTTGCACCACTAACTGCAGATCGATCGAACGGGTAGAGAGTTGAAGCTTGCCGTTGGTAATCCGAGAAATATCGAGAAGATCTTCGATTAACTGAGCTTGCGCCCTCGCGCTGCGCTCGATTACCTCTAGAGCGCGATTAGTGTCTGCTTCCTTCAGCTTCCCCGATCGCAGCATTTGTGACCACGCCAGAATCGGAGTCAGGGGATTGCGCAATTCGTGGGAGAGATTCGCTAGAAATTCATCTTTAGCTCGGTTAGCCCTTTCTGCTTGTTGGCGGGCTGACTGTTCCTGCTCCAATAACTGCGATCGCTCTGTCTCAAACTGCTTGCGATCGGTGATATCCTCGATCGACAGCAGAATCATTGAAACCCTGTCTTGGGGTTCAACCTTACAAGCATTTAGCAGCAAAGTTTTCTGCCCGAGCCGCCCAAAAACCTGCTCGATCTCAAAGTTGTTAATCTCAACATTATTAAGCAGAAGATCTTCCAAAAGCTCTCGCAGTTCCGGGGTATTCGACGGCTCGGTAGCAAATTCAAAGAAAGCCTCTTGAGCGGTTTCTGAAGATAAAACTTGAAACGTTTCATATAACGCTCGATTGGCGGTGTTCACTTGCAAATCAGCATCCAGTACCATTAAAGGGGTTGGCACGCTTTCCACAATTGTTTCCGCATAGTTGCGGGCTGTTTCTATAGTGGCAACACTGCGTTTGAGAGCGTCAATATCGATTAAAACCATTACCAGACCCTCAATCTGGTTTTCTGCTGTGCGGTAAGGACGAATGCGGAGGGCGTACCAATATCCCGATTGAGTTTGCACTTCTTGTTCTTTGGTGTTGAGAGTATCGAGCACCTCCAAAATCATCTCTTCCAAGTTGGGAATTTCCAGATTAACTCGGATGTCGCTAAAGGGACGCCCGACATCCGTAGAAATCAGATTGAACAGCCGCTCTGCCATTGGCGTAAAGCTGCGAATCCGCAAATCGTTTTCCAACATTAAAATGGGAATATTGATACTAGCAAGCAAATTAGTTACGTCGTTATTAACCTGCTGCAAATCGAGATTTCGAGTGCGAAGTTCCTCCACAGTGGTAATCAGTTCTTCGTTAGTAGCTTGAATTTCTTCTTTAGCGGTTTCTAGTTCCTCGTTGATGCTTTGTAGCTCCTCATTGCTCGATATAATTTCTTCGTTGGCAACTCTGAGGTCTTGGGTGAGATGTTCTTGCTGCTCAACCACCGCTTGCAGGTGCGCTTGAGCCACGATCTTCTCTTGCTTAGCTGTGGCAAGTTCGTGCCTCATTCGCACTATTTCCCGCTCTAAATCGCTGGGTTCTAACCTATCAAAATTGTCGATTCCCACGTCGATAATTGCGGGTAAAGCTTGTTCAAACAGCACCAAAAAGTAGCGTGTTTCCGCGCTCGCAGGCTGGAACGGAATCACCTCAAAATTGACGATATGCGTGTCCTCGCCCTCTTCCACCCTCACCCGTTCTTTTCTCACCGTCATGTTCTGAGTTTGCGCTTGATAAATTGCGGTGCGAAGGTCCACAGACAATTCTCCTACCGCCATTGCGAACAAGTTTAAACTCGGCGTTCCAGGTGAGAGTCTTAAGTACCGATTGGTGTCTCCCCGGAGTTGCAAAATCTCCATCTGGTCGTTGACCACCGCACCCACAGGATTATAGCGCTTTAAAATCAATTGGTCTGTTTCCCGCTGTAAGTCAAAGCTATTAGGAAAATTTGCATTCATAGGCTGCAGATTCTCTGGTCGGGTTAGGGGAAAGAAACTTGGCGCAAAGGGCAGCCGGGGAGGAGTCGCAGTTAAGTTCTTGGCATAAATTTTAGATGACCCATCCACTAAAGTAAATAAGTCCGAAGATTTGCCCGTACTTTCGGAAGTGCCGAGCATCAGGAAGCCACTTCGGTTGAGACTGTAATGAAAAACTGACACAACTCGTTTTTGTAAACGTTCTGCCAAGTAAATCATCACATTGCGGCAGCTAATCAGATCGAGATTAGAGAAAGGTGGGTCGATGCCTAAGTTTTGTCGGGCGAACACGCACAGTTCGCGGACTACTTTGCAGATGCGATATCCGCCTCTTTCTACGGAGACAAAGAAGCGGCGGCGTCGTTCTTCGGAAACGCCTAACATCTGGTTTTCTAAGTAGAAACCAGACCTCGCTTTGCTAATCGCCACCTCGCTGATATCTGTAGCAAAAATCTGAATCGGCGGCGGGATAACTCGATCGCTACAAAACTCTAACAAGCAAATGGCGATCGAGTAAACTTCTTCCCCTGTCGAACATCCTGCAACCCAAATCCGAATCGGAACTTCTGGAGATTTATTTTGGGTAATTGTGGGGAAAACGTACTCTTTTAAGTGTTGAAAAGCTTCTAAGTCACGGAAAAAACTGGTGACGTGGATCAGAATTTCTTCATACAAAGCTTTGACTTCCGCCGGATAGTCGAGGAGATATTGAGCGTAATCTTCCAATCGTTCCATTTTGTACAGCACCATGCGCCGCTGCATTCGCCGGTTCAGGGTGGCCACTTTGTATTGGGTGAAGTCAACGCCTGCGCTCGATTTCAGCAGCCCAAAAATAGTCGCTAAGGTCGATCCCGGTTCTGGCAATGCTTCAGCGATTGTGACGGGGAACGGCCCAGCCAAAAAGGAATGCTGGCTCAGATGTGCCAGTTCCCGCGCAATTGCCTCAGGTGGCAGAACGAAGTCTACATTACCTGTAGCCACGGCGGTATTCGGCATACTCTCGAATTTGGCTGTGTCTTCGCATTGAGCAAAAGTCACGCCTCCGGCTGCTTTGATTGTCATCAGCCCCAAGGCGCCGTCTCCATCGGCTCCCGATAAAACTACGCCGATGGCTTTGTTGCCCCGATCGACTGCTAAGGAGTCGAAAAACGCATTTGCAGGCATATATCTGCCCTCCATCTTCTCACGGGGCAGCAGTCTCAGCAACCCTTCTACCAGCAGCAGCTTGGTATCCGGCGGAATGACGTAGACATGGTTCGGCTCTAAAGCCATGCCGTCTTGTACCTCATTCACGGGCATTTTCGTCGTTCGGCGGAGAATCTCGCTCAGCAGGCTTTTGCGATCGGGCGCTAAGTGCTGGATCAGCACAAATGCCATGCCGGTATCTGCGGGTAAGTTGCTCAGCAACTCGATGAATGCTTCCAAGCCTCCCGCAGAAGCTGCAATCCCGACGACGGGAAACGGGGCATCGGTTTTGGGTTCCCGATGTAGATCGATCGCGCTGGGGGCGATCGGCGTCAATGTATTTTTTTCAGATAAATTCATAAAAACCCACTTGCTTAAGTAATGCAGATTAACAGCTAACTAATCTTGCCAACTTGGCAGTAACTAATGCGGACGATCTCTCCTAGATCGCATCTTGCTTTGCCCACTTTAGGCAACTCCCTTAAGGATTAAGTAAACTATTACCATGATAAAAAAAATTAAGCAAAAATACTAAAAAAAATCGGTTCCTTATACTCTCAACGGGGATATAAAGATGTTTTTTGCTTGAAAGACACGGTTCGTAAGTGAATGCCCAATATTATTTGGTCATTGTTCGCGATCGGTAAACCAATGGCCAAGAGGACGATCGCTTTACATTTTGTTACTTAAGGCGAGCGGCTGAAGTTGATACCAATGAACAATTTTCTGTCACTAAACAATCCTATTGTACGCCATATTTTTAGGGAAACGGCTTTATTGTATGCGGAGCGGGAATCTGCGGCTGTTAATGATTTGTGTAAGATTGAGTTTTTTTCCTACACAATTAGGAAACAATAATATTTTTTCCTACAAAATCAGATTGTATACGATATTTGTAGGGACACGGCATTACCGTCTCATATCAATTCCGGCTGCGCCGGAATGATATAGAGGACACGGCAGTGCCGTTTCTTGCGCGCCAGATTTATTGTAGGGAAACGGCACTGCCGTGTCCTGATTGCGGGTTATATTAATTCCGATGCTACCGGATTTGATATCATGCGCGGGACTCTGGGACTTTTAATAATTGGTATAAGAATGAGGAATGTTATTTTTATACAAAATTAGGACACAACACTGTTGTGTCCATACAAAATCAGATTGTACGCAATATTTGTAGGGAAACGGCATTGCCGTGTCCGGCGCGGGACTCTGCTTGGTTTGACAAAAAGCGGTTTCAACCGCCGAGTCGAAGCTCAAAACCAATTAAAATCGCCCTGCTAGATTGGCAATAATTAATCCTAATTGAATCGGCTTGATCGGCTTAGCAATATGACTTTGAAAACCAGCTTCGATCGCCCTTTGCCGTTCTCGATCGCTCGCATAAGCAGTCAGCGCGACGGCTGGGATTTCTCCTCCGGCTTCCGCAGCAAGGTTTCGCACTTCTCGAATTAAGAAATACCCATCTTGCTCTGGCATTCCGATATCAGAGATTAGCACGTCGTATCGGCCGGGATTCTCAGTCAAAGCAGCGATCGCACTTTTGGCAGATCCAACTGTCAAGACCTGAGCCCCGTAGCTTTCGAGCACAAATGCTAGGAGTTCCCGGGTCTCGATCCGATCGTCCACAGCTAAGATGTGCAAGCCTTCGAGAGAGGGGACACAATCGCTTCTTGAGGCATTTAAAGGCGTTACCAAAAAATTTGGCTCTAAATTGCTCGCCGGTGTCAAATTTTGAGGCCGCGATCGCAACGGCAATCTCAGAGTCATTGTAGTTCCTTGTTCCTCACCCGGACTATCCGCTTGCACCGTTCCTCCGTGCAATTCTACCACATGACGCACGATTGACAAACCCAATCCCAGCCCTTGATTAGCCTTGGTGCTGCTGGAATCGCCTTGATGGAAACGATCGAAAATATACGGCAAAAATTCTGCCCCAATGCCTTTTCCCGTGTCGCTAACTCGAAGTTGAACGTGATTCTCGATCGCTGCCAGCGTGATTTCCACTCGTCCCCCCGCAGGAGTAAACTTAATCGCATTAGATAGAAGATTCCACACAACTTGCTGCAAGCGATCCGCATCACCTAAAACAGTCCCACAACTCAACTGAGCAACCATTTGAATGTTTTTGGCATTCGCTGATAATTGAACCCCGTCGAGCGCAGCTTCTACTACCAAAACCAGATCGAGCAAACTCGTATCAAGAACCAGCTTGCCACTCGCAATCCGGGAAATATCCAGGATATCTTCGATTAACTGAGATTGCGCTCTCGCGCTGCGCTCGATCACCTCTAGAGCGTGAATAGCCTGTGCTTCATTAAGCTTGCCAGAGCGCAGAATTTGTGACCACCCCAGGATCGGAGTCAGGGGATTGCGGAGCTCGTGGGAGAGATTCGCGAGAAATTCATCTTTAGCACGGTTGGCGGTTTCTGCTTGTTGGCGGGCCAACTGTTCGTGCTCCAATAACTGCGATCGTAGAGTCTCCAACTGCTTGCGATCGGTGATATCCTCGATCGACAACAGAATCATTAAAGCTTGCTCTTCTCGTTCCAGTTTACAAGCATTCAGCAGCATAGTTTTCTGCCCGATCTGCTCAAACAGGTGAGTCAACTCAAAGTTTTCAAGCTGAACATCGCTCACCAGAATATCTTCCAATATCCATCGCAATTGAGGGATATTCCACTGCCCGTTTCCTAGCTCAAACAGCGAAGATTGCGCTGTTTCTGAGGATGAAATCTGAAACATTTCATAGAACGATCGATTTGCTTTGTTCACTCGGAAATCAGCATCTAGCGTGACTAAAGGCGTTTGCACAGTTTCCACGATGGTTTCAGCGTAATTTCGGGCTTCCTCCAAGGTTGCGGCACTGCGTTTAAGAGCATCAATATCGATCAAAACCATCACCACACCGTCAATCTGGTTTTCCGTTGTGCGGTAGGGACGAATGCGGAGATTGTACCAATATCCCGATAAAGTTTGGACTTCTTGTTCTTGCGTCTGAAGAGTATCAATCACCTCCAACATCATCTGTTCCAAGTCAGGAACATCAAGAGTCGATCGGATGTCGCTAAAGGGTCGTCCAATATCTGTGGGAATCAGATTAAAAAGTGCCTGCGCCGTTGGCGTAAAGCGTCGAATCTGTAAATCGTTTGCCAGCATTAAGACAGGGATATTGATACTAGCAAGCAAATTTGTCAGATCGTTATTGACCAGACTTTGTTCAATATTTCGACTGCGAAGTTCCTCGTTAGTGGTGGTGAGTTCCTCGTTAGTGGCTTGAATCTCTTCTTTGGCAGTTTCTAGTTCCTCGTTGGTGCTTTGCAACTCCTCGTTGCTCGATAGGATTTCTTCGTTGGCAATTTTGAGGTCTTGGTTGAGATTTTCCTGCTCCTGGATCAGCGATTGCAGGTGCACTTGAGCATCAGTTTTTTCTTGGTTAGCGGTGGCAAGTGCCTGCTTCAGGCAGTTATTTTCAGAAGCTAAATCATCTTGATCGCAGCTTTCACAAGTGACGGTGGAGAAATTGAGCGCTTGCGGTAAAACCTCTTCAAGTAGCAGCAAAAAATAGCGTGCTGGGGCGGTGTGCGGCTGGAACGGCATCACCTCAATATTGACGATAGTCGATCGTCCGCCCGATTCCACAACTACCCTTTCTTTCCTCACAGTCACGTTCTGCGTCTGTGCCTGATAAATTGCGGTGCGAAGCTCAACAAGCAAGCCTGGCCTTGCCATTGTCAGCAAGTTTAAGTCCGGCGTTCCGGCTGCCACTCTCAAGTAAGGATCGATGTCTCCCCGCACTTGCAGGATTTTCATCTCCTCGTTGACAAGCACACTGGCTGGGGCATAGCGATTCAAAATCAGTTGCTCAGTTTCTCGCTGCAAGTCCCAGCTATTTATCAATTTTTTTTCATTCATGTCCTGTTTTTGAGTAACTTTAACGACGGGATATGAACTCGGTGTAAACGAAAAAGTGGGACGAGTCGCCGTCAACTTTTTGGTATAAATTTTATTTTTTTTATCGAGTGCAGTAAATAATGATGAAAATTTTCCGGTACTTTCAGAAGTGCCTAACAGGAGAAAGCCAGTTGGGTTAAGACTGTAATGAAAAATCGGCATCACTTTTTTTTGCAATGAGTCTCCCAAGTAGATCAGCACATTCCGACAGCTAACTAAATCGAGATTGGAAAAAGGCGGATCGCTGCCTAAGTCTTGTCGGGCAAATACACACAGTTCGCGGACGGCCTTGCTGATTCTATAACCACCTCCTGCTTCGGCGCGAATAAAGAAGCGAGTACGTCGTTCTGGCGAAACGTCTACCATCTGGTTTTCTAAGTAGAAACCCGATCGGGCTTTGCCAATCGCCGCCTCGCTGATATCCGTGGCAAAAATCTGGATCGGCGACGAGATAACTCGATCGCCCAAAAACTCTAACAAGCAAATGGCGATCGAATAAACTTCTTCACCTGTGGAACATCCCGCCACCCAAATCCGAATGGGAGCATTTGCCGATTTATTTTTGGTAATGGTGGGGAAAACCAACTTTTTTAACTTTTCAAAGGCTTCGGGATCGCGGAAGAAACTGGTAACGTGGATCAGGATTTCTTCATACAAAGCTTTGACTTCAGCCGAATGGTGTCGAAGGTGTGCGACGTAATCATCCAAGCTCTCTAGCTTGTACAACACCATCCGCCGCTGGATGCGTCGAGCGATCGTAGTGGGTTTATAGTGTCTAAAATCAACGCCTGTGGTCGATTTCAGCAGTGCAAAAATAGTTGTCAGGGCATCTCCCGGTTCGGGCGATTCTTCAACTTTTGCTAGGGAAATTGTGGAAGTTAGAAGGGGACTGTGACTGTATTTTGCCAGTTCCTCGGCAATTTTTTGGGGTGGCAGAACAAAATCGACATTTCCTGTAGCAACAGCGGTATTCGGCATACTATCGAATTTTGCTGTGTCTTGACATTGAGCAAAAGTCATGCCTCCGGCTGCTTTGATTGCCTTGAGCCCCAGTGAACCGTCTCCGTCTCCCCCGGATAATACTACGGCGATCGCTTTGTGGCCGCGATCGATCGCCAATGATGTAAAAAAGGCATCTCCCGGCATATATTTGCCATAAATCTTCTCGCGAGGGGATAGTTGCAGCACGCCTTTACATAGCACCATCTTGGTGTTGGGCGGAATAACGTAGACTTGATTTGGCTCTACAGCTATGCCGTCTTTTACCTCATTAACAGGCATTTGTGTCTTTCTGGCGAGAATCTCGCTAAGCAGACTTTTGTGAGCGGGGTCTAAATGCTGAATCAGCACAAACGCCATACCCGTATCTACCGGTAAATGGCTGAGTAACTCGGTGAATGCTTCCAACCCTCCTGCTGAGGCGGCAATCCCAACGATGGGAAAGGCAGCATCGGTTTCGGCTAATTGTTCGCTTTCGAGAGTGACTGGGGCGATCGATGCGGGTGTATTTTCAGGAGATAATTGAGGAGAAGTCATAATGTGAAGTCCTGGACTTCTGTTATTTAGCAGCAAAATTATCTGGTAAGTGTGCGGCTAAGTAAATGAAACTATTTTTATTAGATCGTACTTAAGTTGTCGGTATTATGCAACTCCTTGAAGGATGAGCTACACTTTTGGATCCACGCTCTGAGTGCTATCGAAAAACTCTATCTGCTGTCCTAGCGAGCGCTACGAGAGGCTGGCCATAACTAAGTATATCTGCTTCCCTACTTAGCTTCTTTCAGCGACCAGTGCAGCAGACAGCGCGATTACAGATTCCGTACTAATTCTAGCAGTATAAGCGACTTGTGCGCCTTGTATTCCTTTTAAATCTTCAACACGTTTTTGAATTTCGGACACTCCAGCAGCTTTTAATGCTGTTAAAAATGCTTGGTCGTTGTAAACATCTTCTGAAAACGAAACTTCGTCAGTTTTAGAAAGATTTTGAAGGCGGGCAGCTTTGTTGACTGTGGAACCAAAATAGTCGATCGAATTATTGAGATTTACCAGCAAAGCCGTACCTCGGTGAATGCCAATTCTGACTTGAATCCACTCTGCTTGTTGGCGAGTTGAGTTGTACTTCCTGAAACTAGCCACAGCAGCGGCGGCGGTCATAATTGCTTGTTCGTTGCTGATAAAGGAAGCCATGACGGCATCGCCGATGGTTTTAATGACTTTACCGCCAAATTTCTCGATCGACTCAAAGAAAATTTCAAAATGGTCGCGCACAATATTGTAAGCTTTAGTATCTCCCAGTGTTTCGTACATTCTGGTAGAACCGGTAATATCAGTAAACATAATAGTAATCGCCCGAATCTTGACTCGCTCTCTTTCCGATATTACTCGATCGCCGAACAAACGCTTGTAATCCGGGTGATGAAGCAGTTGCATTCCTGACAGCCGCAGGGGCAGTTGTTCTAATGTCAGTTCATCGGGCAATTCATCTGAATGCAAAATCAACCCGGACAAATTGTGTTCGGTATTAGTTAATTCTATCTTAACTTTTCCGGGACGCACGACTAGCTCTTGTTTGTCAAAATCTGGGCCGGCTAACTGCTTGAGTTGAATTTCTTGTATCTCTTCTGTTTCTGCGCCTTCAACCTTTAAAATCCCTTTAGCTAAAGTGAGGGGACAGCAGTAGCGATATCGACCGTTTTCTAAGGTGACAGTCTCGGATTCGGTGCAGTATAAAGGTGTTACCAGTTGCAGTTTGTTCTGGAGTACCGGAGGGGGAGCGCAGACGGGCCGCAGTTGCGGGTCTTCGATTTCTTTGTTTAGGGAAAAAGTAACTTCAACGCGATCGAGCAAATCAATTTTAAACTCGCGATCGCACATCGGGCAAAAAGACATTTCTGATGTGTCTGCCAAATCCTTGAATTCGTCTGCTATCATGTTGCAATGGGGACAGTGAATATCCCAGTGCAAGTCGAAAGCGCCGGCTTTTACTCCGTGCAGAAATTCCGAAGTAATTCTTTTAACATTCTTTACTGTATCGCCTGCTACGTAGTAAGGGTTAATTCTCAATCTCTGCAAAATGTGGGAACCGATTAACCATTTTTCGATTTGGTCGATCGTTCCTTTGCTTGAATTGGGACGTTTTTTGAGCTGTTCTAGTTTTTCTTTTAATAGTTCGATGTTCATTATCCGCTTGCCTCTGAGCGTCAGGGCAAGAAATTTATAAGCATTTTGTTGTATACTTTGCTTGTCTGCTTTGTTCTTGCCTAAGAATTAGGATGAGTTTGCACCTGTGCGGATGTCCCTGATGTTTGTAAATCTTAACAAATTAGCAGCACGAAGACCATGTTTATTTAGGCAGAGCTATCGGCTGCTGGTATTAATTCAAAGAGCGATCGCTGCATCTGTCTGTAGCAAGATGTTATAGCATTTTATAATTGAGATTTCGGCGCGATCGCTGAGTCGAAGGATTTTAGATTAAATAATTGGCAATGACTGATTCCGTAAGCATTTGGAGCTTGCTTACAGTTGCATTTTTTGGGACGGTGGTATTAAATGGTTGTTAATTGCTAATTGCTAATTGCTAATTGCTAATTTAGGCGTTGAAGGCAAAAAAAAGAGGGAAAATACCCTCTTTTAATGACAGTGACTTGCGATGACTTGCGATGTTATTCTACCGTCGCAGGAGGGATTGCTTCCTCTACATCTAATACTGCTTCCGGTGCTGCTGCTTCCGGTGCTGCTTCCGGTGCTGCTGCTTCCGGTGCTGCTGCTTCCGGTGCTGCTGCTTCCGGTGCTGCTGCTTCCGGTGCTGCTGCTTCCGGTGCTAATTCTTCTGGCAGATCTTCTTCCATTGCTGAGGGCACGTCTTCGAGTATTTCGTCGGAGAGGTCATCATCAGCATCGATCGAGTCTACAGGAATGTCTATGCCTGCTTTAGCTTGCTTTTGAGCGAGCATTTTCTCCCGGAACTTAGCTGCCATTTCCTCAGCTTTTTCGTACACCAATTCGCGATTTTTGACCATCGCGCCCGGTTCCGGTTCCAACTGCTTGGTGGAGAGAGAAATCCGGCCCCTCTCAGCATCCAAGTCAATGATCATCACTTTCACTTCGTCGTTGACATTGAAGACGCTGTGAGGCGTATCGATGTGATCGTGCGAAATTTCCGAGATGTGCAGCAAGCCGCTGACGCCGCCGATGTCGATAAAGGCACCGTAAGGCTTGATACCGCGTACTGTACCGATGACCACTTCCCCGACTTCGAGGCGGTTCATCTTGCGCTCAACTAAGGCGCGACGGTGGCTCAATACTAGGCGGTTGCGGTCTTCGTCTACCTCTAAGAATTTTAATGGTAATTCTTCGGCGACTAATTCTTCCTTCGGTTTGCGGGTGCTGATGTGAGAACCGGGAATAAAGCCTCGCAAGCCTTCTATTCTCACGAGTGCGCCGCCGCGGTTGGTGGCAAATACTTGCGATCGTACTGTGGCATCTTCTGCTTGCAGTTGTCGCACTCTTTCCCAGGCCCGCATATACTCGATGCGCCGGATGGACAGAGTTAATTGTCCGTCTTCATTTTCATCGGTTAGAATGAAAAATTCTCTGGTTTCGTTTGATTGCAATACCTCTTCAGGGCTTTCGACTCGATTGATCGACATTTCCTGAATGGGAATGTACGCTGCTGTTTTAGCACCGATATCAATCAGAGCGCCCCTCGGCTCTATACTAAAAACTGTACCCGCTACTACATCGCCCGGGCTAAAGTGATAGTCATATTTATCAAGTAGGGCTGCAAAATCTTCGTGAGTAAAGCCGATGTCTTTGACTGTGGTTTTGAGATTGACCATGCGAATAGTTTCCTAGGATTTCTCTCCTTCATGTTTTTCGTTTGTGCCGGCAGATATTAGAGATTTTGGTGAAAAAGCGGTTAACTTCTTTCAAAACCTTTTACTAAAGTCAGTTTTTGCTAACTTTTTCCCTGTGCAATTGCACGTCCGGGCTTGCCACTGCTATTACTCGAAACTCTGCGTTAAAAGGTTTAATCTTAACATTCAGAGTCCATTGACACTCTCAGGTATAAAGAAACTGAGATTCTTCATTGAACGAGCCGACGCCGCTTGCAACAGGATTACTCCAGTTTAAGTAGAGGTCGGTTTCTCCAGAAGCGTAAATTCCGGTATGCCTTACCGTATTTAATTAGTTCTTCACCTGTAGTTAGGTTTAGTTCAAATTTAGCTTTCCTAAACTGCAACACCGTGAGGTGTGACGCAGCACTTAACCAATCGAGTTAAGTTTTTACGTTGTTTAGTTATACTCAATTTTAGACCGATGACGATCATAACACACCTAGCACAAAGACCCAGAAAAAAGAACACGGGGACTCTTCGTCTCTTGAGAGCTTCGGCGAAGCGCTCAGACTTCGGCAAGTCGCTCCCGCCGTTGCTTGGAATCCGGGGCCTAAACGGACAGGGTTTTCAATCTCAAAAGAATATTTCTATAACTTACCCCGCCCAAAAACGGATACCGTGCCACGTACTCCTGTCGCGGACAGATCAAAATTTTCGACTCTTGTTCAAGCTCCCAGATTGCATCTGTCGAGTAAATCTAAAATCTCAAATCTCAAATCGACAATCTAAAATCGACTGACCCGCTTACTGCTTTTAAATTAATTTAAGCGATTTTAGCTGGGAGTAGCGCAGGATGCGGGGCTTTCTCGATCGACTGCATCCGGCTGTGGCGAATCTGCGTTAAAATCTGGCCCTGTTTCTGGCTCTTCAGCTTCGTTGAGCGGATTCTGAAGGTGATTTAGGGTATCTACAAAGTCTCGGATGCCTCGAAATTGGCGGTATACAGAGGCGAAACGGACGTAAGCGACTTCGCTGAGCGGCCGCAGGTGCAACAACACCAGTTCCCCAATTTCTGAGCTGGCGAGTTCTCGGAGCGATCGACCTTGGAGTTGCGCCTCGATTTCTTCTGCCAGGGTTTCGAGATGCCCGGAAGACAAACCGGTTTTTTCGCAGGCCCGAATCAGTCCCCTGACTAATTTTGACCTGTCAAAAGATTCGCGCTTGCCGTCCCGCTTGATCACCGTAATCGGCACAAATTCTATGCGTTCGTAAGTTGTGAAGCGGTGCTGGCAGCTCAAACACTCGCGCCGCCGACGGATGCTTTGACCGGATTCGGCTGAACGCGATTCTAGAACGCGGCTATTTGTGTGTTGGCAGGAGGAACAGCGCATGATTGCTGATTTTAACAGGCATTGCCAGCAAATTGCCATTCATCTAACCGCCTGGGGTCTGATGAATGGCTGGACTAGAAAAATTACTTAGCACACAGCGGTGAAATAGTCCCGCACCAAATTAGATCACTATGATGCGGGCTAACCGCAGTCCGGTTCAAGATATTTTGGACTTGCTGGAGGCGTATAGCTAATTATTTGCCAATCCGGGGAGGTTCCCGAAAGGCGATCGCAAAAAATAGTACACCTAAGGCTAAAGCCAGAATCAAAATGTAAGCAACGCTTTCCATGTTAAATTTTCCCTATCTTCCCTTGCCGTATTATTTTATCTTAATTGTTGGTTTTATTATTAACTAAAAAAACCCGGTTTCTTGAAGAAACCGGGTTTTTGTGTAGCGGGGAAGTTTCCCCCCTAGCCAGAGGCTGGCGAAATCTAGAGAGATTCTTCTCTTCTTGTGGTCACGTCGCCCACCTTTTGGAACAGGCCCCACTCGACTTGTTCTTCCAGGTCAGCCTCAACTCCAGCAAACACGTCGCGGAAAATAGTCCGAGAACCGTGCCAGATATGGCCGAAGAAGAATAGCAAAGCAAAGCAAACGTGTCCGAAAGTGAACCAACCGCGAGTCGAAGTGCGGAACACCCCGTCAGAATTCAAGGTTTCACGATCGAATTCAAATACTTCACCCTTTTGAGCAGCGCGAGCAAACTTCTTAACATCTAGAGGATTATTAAAGGTTTGACCGTTAAGTTCGCCGCCGTAGAAGCTGACGGTAACTCCGCTTTGTTCAAAGCTGTATTTTGATTCAGCGCGGCGGAAGGGGATGTCAGCGCGAACAACCCCATCTTTGTCAGTCAAAATTACTGGGAAAGTTTCAAAGAAGTTGGGGAGACGGCGCACCGACAAAACCCGGCCTTCGCTGTCAGTAAATACTGGATGGCCTAGCCAGCTTTTAGCAATGCCGTCGCCGTTGACCATTGCGCCGGCGCGGAACAAACCGCCTTTAGCAGGAGAGTTGCCCACGTAGTCGTAGAAAGCCAATTTTTCGGGAATTTGTTCGTAAGCTTCTTGGAAGCTTTGGCCCGCGGCCAAGCTAGCTTGAGCTCTGCGATCGATTTCTTGTTGGAAGTAGTTTCCGTCCCACTGATAGCGAGTCGGGCCAAAAAGTTCGATCGGAGTAGCAGCAGAACCGTACCACATCGTACCCGCAACCACAAAGGCTGCGAAGAACACGGCAGCGATACTGCTAGAAAGTACAGTTTCGATATTCCCCATCCGCAGGGCTTTGTAAAGCCGTTCCGGCGGCCGCACTGTCAAGTGGAACAAACCGGCAATTACGCCGACTACGCCCGCTGCAATGTGGTGAGCGACGATGCCGCCCGGATTGAATGGATCGAAGCCTTCAGGGCCCCAAGCAGGCGCCACTGGCTGGACGTGACCGGTCAGGCCGTAGGGGTCGGACACCCACATTCCCGGGCCGAAAAGTCCAGAAAGGTGAAATGCGCCGAAGCCGAAGCAAAGCAAGCCGGAGAGGAACAGGTGAATGCCAAACATTTTTGGCAAGTCGAGGGCTGGTTCGCCGGTGCGAGAGTCTCTGAAAAGTTCTAAGTCCCAAAATACCCAGTGCCAGACTGCTGCTAAGAACAGCAGACCCGAGAGGATGATGTGAGCGACAGCGACGCCTTCAAAAGACCAGAAGCCCGGATCGACGTTACCTTCGCCGGTGATGCTCCAACCGCCCCAAGAACCCGTTACTCCCAAGCGGGTCATGAAGGGGAGCACGAACATCCCTTGACGCCACATCGGGTTCAGAACTGGGTCTGTGGGGTCAAAAACTGCTAGTTCATAAAGGGCCATTGAGCCGGCCCAACCTGCCACGAGGGCAGTGTGCATTAAGTGTACAGAAATCAATCGGCCTGGGTCATTTAAGACGACTGTGTGTACGCGATACCAGGGTAGTCCCATTGACTGCGGTTCTCCAAGGTGTAAGTGATGATGTCTATTTTGACGGAAAAATCAGATTCTGAATCCCGAGCAGTTACCTGCGGGCTTTAAACTCTGCCTTTTGCCGAATGCCATCTACCTTCAAAGGTGGAAGCATAAAAATGAAAGTTATTTAAAGAAGTGTATCGAGTGTTAGAACCGATTGCAATATGTTGGGCATTATATTAGTTGCGGGTTGCCCATTTCGCAGCGGGCGGCGATCGTCCCGAGGCGTTCGAGGACTTGCTCGGCATCGATGAGTCTGGTCAGCACGACGTTGCCGATGTTTTTGGCAGGATCGTTCGGGTCTACGAGGTCTGTGGGTTTGACTTCTACCATGAGTACGGCGTCTTCTACGCGGTAGAGCCACATTTTTTCTTTTTGATCCCAGAGGCAGAGGTTGAGCTGTTGGATGTCCGGCTGACGCCTCCAGGCGGCGTGAGTCCACTCGCCGCCGACGCCCCAGACGCGCCCGACTTTCCAGCCGTCGGATAAGAAGAAGTATTTCATTTGTTGTGTACGCTTGTTAATTATTTGCTGTTATAGCGCAGATGGTTGTGTTGAGGGCGATCGATAGGTGAAGAATAACGCCCCTCAACCCGGTTGTGATAATTCTGCCCATTTGGTCGCTGACAGTCGATCGCATCATCTTAATCTCAATTAATATGCCCCAATTATGAGCGTTCGATATTTGAGCAAACCTTTTACTATACTATATAATGGTATTAAATGACAGGTGCCCTGAACTGCACGGGGAGGTATGGTACGGTTGAGATACCGTGCGCCTGTCAGAGACAAGGTGCCCCGAACTGCACGGGGAGTTATGGTGCGGTTGAGATACCGTGCGCCTGTCAGAGACAAGGTGCCCCGAACTGCACGGGGAGGTATGGTACGGTTGAGATACCGTGCGCCTGTCAACCTGAAAGATACATTCATGAAAGAAACCATCCCTACCAAAATAACGCCCCGCCAAGGCGTAGAGAGTTATTTTAAGCCCCTTTTAAAAGAGGGTTAAGCTCTCAATAAGGGCGAAATCCACGACTATTATAGTCGTGGATTCGCATTTAAACTTACCCTTCATTTTAGCGGTCTTCAAAGTGGATTTTATGCTGGAGAATAGGAATTTTCAACAACTGCATTTTCGGCTCAAGTAGATTGAATGCTTCCTCCAATTCTGTATGACCACTGGCTGTCCCTGCTTCCTTTGAATTACGATCGATCAAGTACACCACATAATCTGCTAGCTGCAAACCAGTGTAAAATTCTGAGAAGCCAAACAAAGGTAGTTCCACAAAGTTAGAAGATTTTTTTTGTGACTTCCAATCTCGATACACTCTGAGCAATCTCCCATCCTGAATACTGGTATGCTGAGTTGAGCGCGAATCCATAAGTAATATTCCAGTTTCGTTATCTTCCTTTAGATAAGCATCTAGCTGCTCTAATAATTGATTGAAAGCTAAGCGATACAAACCAGTTTCATCTTTAACATCTTCGCTGGTTTCGCGCAATCTTTTTTTTTTGACTTGAACAGCGAATATATGGCAAGGTAACTGACTCATAGTTTCTGAAACTTTCTTGAACGCTCGAAGACGGAATTCCCTTGGAAAATTCTTAAATGAACCCACACCTTGCCAAACATCGCGCCCCTTAAGTTCCCAGTCTTCAGGTTCCCTTCCACTCAAAAGCTCCTTTTTAAGTGCTGAAAATTCTCTATCCATTTGTGACCAGTGCTGGACATGGATAGCAAAGCTAGCTAAAAAAAATAAATTTGTCTCCATATCTTTCCAGCCAGTGCCACCCTCATCAACGTAAAATAAAATCGTCATCTCGCCTTATGGTAACTTTTTGACATAAACGCTACATTATAAGTGTTTTTTAGCTTTTAACTTATACTAGAATAAAGACAAGACTAAAACCCCATCTCTCACCTGCGCTTATATTGATTGCCAACATCCAGGATACAAGCCCCCAAATTAATCCGTAGAGTCACCTCTTCAATTTAAAATCTAAAATCTAAAATCTAAAATCGAATGACCGCACAAACACCAGTACAATTCCAAGACAGTTTCGACATCATCGTAGTTGGTGGCGGACACTCCGGCTGCGAAGCCGCCCTCGCCACTTCTCGCCTCGGCTGTCGCACCCTTTTACTCACCCTCAACCTCGACAAAATTGCGTGGCAACCTTGCAATCCGGCTGTCGGCGGCCCAGCTAAAACCCAACTCACTAACGAAGTTGATGCGTTAGGCGGGGAAATTGGCAAAATGGCCGATCGTACTTATTTGCAAAAACGCATCCTCAACTCTTCACGAGGCCCCGCAGTTTGGGCGCTGCGAGCACAAACCGACAAGCGGGAATACGCCGCTGTGATGAATAATATTGTTGAAAACCAAGAGAATTTGACCATCCGCGAAGCGATGGTTACAGACTTAGTTTTGGGCAAAAACGAAGAAGTTATCGGAGTCGAAACATACTTCGGCGTCGCCTTTGAATGCAAAGCAGTAATTCTGACGACAGGTACTTTTTTAGGTGGCACGATTTGGGTGGGCAATAAGTCGATGCCCGCCGGACGTGCGGGAGAATTTGCAGCCGTTGGTTTGACGGAAACTCTCAATCGTTTGGGCTTTGAAACTGGCAGGTTGAAGACTGGAACTCCGGCAAGAGTAGACAAACGTACTCTCGATTATACCAACCTGGAACCGCAGCCGGGAGATGCAGAGGTTCGCTGGTTTAGTTTCGATCCAGAAGTTTGGGTAGAACGCGAACAAATGCCTTGTTATTTGACTCGAACTACGCCAGCCACTCATCAGTTAATTAGAGACAATTTGCACCTTTCTCCAGTCTACGGCGGCTGGGTTGATGCGAAAGGGCCGCGCTATTGTCCGAGTATTGAAGATAAGATTGTGCGGTTTGCGGATAAGGAAAGTCACCAAATTTTTATTGAACCGGAAGGTAGAGATATTCCTGAACTTTATATCCAAGGATTTTCTACTGGTTTACCGGAAAGTTTGCAGTTGCAAATGCTGCGGACTCTTCCTGGTTTGGAAAAGTGCGAGATGATGCGCCCTGCTTATGCTGTGGAGTACGATTATTTGCCGGCAACTCAGTGCTTTCCAACGCTGATGACTAAGAAGATTGAAGGGCTATTTTGCGCGGGTCAGGTGAACGGTACGACGGGATATGAGGAGGCGGCTGCACAGGGGATTGTGGCAGGGATTAATGCGGCTCGGTTTGCGAAAAATCAGGAGATGATTGTGTTTCCTCGCGAGCAAAGTTATATCGGGACTTTGATTGATGATTTGTGTACGAAGGATTTGCGGGAACCTTACCGGATGTTGACTTCGCGATCGGAATACCGGCTATTGTTGCGATCGGACAATGCGGATCAACGCTTGACGACCCTGGGACGGGAAATTGGTTTAATAGACGATCGCCGCTGGGAGTTATTTGAGCGGAAAAAAGCTAATATTGTGGCGGAAAAAGCCCGTTTGTACTCGATTCGTGTGAAAGAACACGAGGAGATTGGCAAGGCAATTTTGGCTGACACTCAACAAGCGATTAGAGGTTCGATTACTCTGGCTGATTTGCTGCGCCGTCCTGGTTTTCATTACGTCGATTTGGAACGGTACAATTTAGGCAATTCGAGTCTGAAGTTGGCTGAGAAAGATGGTGCAGAAATTGACATCAAATATTCCGGTTATTTGCAAAGACAGCAAAATCAAATTGATGACATTGCCAAACACGAACGCCGACAATTGCCTGCGGATTTGGATTACATGGCAATTACCACTCTCTCGAAAGAGTCGCGGGAAAAGTTGAGTAAAGTGCAGCCGCTGACTATTGGCCAAGCGGCGAGAATTGGCGGGGTGAATCCGGCTGATGTTAATGCTTTGTTGATTTTTCTGGAAGTGCGAAACCGTCAGCAGCCGGCTGGTGTGGGAAAATAATCCGATTTGATACTCGATCGCATCCGGTGATATAACGATCGTAAAGAAGGAATGGTTTTGCTGCTAACTTTTAATCAGTTGCGTATAGAGATATATATGATGCAAAGTGCCACGCCGTCTGCTGAAGTCTGTATTATTGGGCAGCGTAAATACAATTTCGGCTCATGAACAGACCCACAAAAATAGCAATAGTAGGGCTTTCTTTAGCTTTGTTAGGGTCAGCAGGATTGAATGTCTTTCTCTACCAGCAATGGCAAAAGTATTACCTCCTATTAAATGCTACGGGACTTGACCCACTTGGCCAAGGCTCCTATCCCAGCTCAGCAGAACAGACACAACAGCCTGTCATTGTTTTTTATGGCGATTCACGGGCTGAGACTTGGCCGGCACCTGACCAAATCAAAAACGCAACTATCATCAATCGCGGCATAGGCGGTCAGACTACGGCGCAGGTACTTGGACGCTTCCAGCAGCACGTAGCCTCGCTGAAGCCTAAGATGATTGTGATTCAAGTTGGTGTCAACGACCTCAAGGCAATTCCTCTGTTTCCAGAACAAAAAGAGGCGATTATCCGAAATTGCCAGACAAATATTGGGCAAATCGTGAAAAATTCTCTTGACACTGGAGCCAAGGTTGTGGTGACGACTATCTTTCCGTTAGGAAAGTTGCCCATACAGCGAATGCCGTTTTGGTCGGATGATGTGGCGATCGCCATTAATGACGTAAACGATTATATCAAAACGCTGGCGGCCGATCGAGTAACTGTGTTTGATAGCAGCCAGGTATTGGCCAATTCCCAGGGGATTGTTGAGCCCAAATACAGTCGAGATTTTCTGCATATTAATTCAGAAGGCTATGTGGCACTCAACAAGGCAATTGCTGGTATTTTGGTGCCGTAGGATAATGCTAGATGTCTAACGATCGAAACCAATGAAGTTGCAACCGATTGGACAAACCACCAACTTGAAACCCTGGAAATAAATCTAACCATTACCAACTAAAGGATCGGCGAGTAGCAATGAAAGCACTGAAAGTCATGGCAACAATCGATGAGCAGGGACAACTAACCTTAGATCTGCCTCTAATAACTGATAAAAATAGCCCTGTAGAAGTCATTGTTCTAATTCCAGAAGAGACCGACCTAGACGCTCAATCTCAAGCAGAAGTGTTAGCAGGTTTTCGGCAAGCTTGGCACGAAGCCATGACTGGACAAACTATCTCAGTTGCTCAACTTTGGGAAGGGCTTGAAGATGTCTGAGCAGCCTTAAATTCAAGTTGAAATTTCGCCCACGTTCAACCGAAATCTACGCGCTCTTGCCAAGAAATATCGCAGTATTCGGAATGATATACAACCCGTCATCGAACAACTTGAGCAGGGGGAGCTGCCCGGCGATCAAATACCGGATATTGGTTATGTAGTCTTCAAGCTGAGAGTCCGAAATAGCGATACTCAGAAAGGTAAAAGCGGTGGCTACCGTCTGAATTTACTATGTCAAAAAAGCAGTGGCAATCATTTTGCTGACGATTTACACAAAATCTGAACAAGTGGATATTGCAGCAGATGACCTTCGGAGCATCATTGCAGAATATGACCAACGGGCGACGGAAGGTAAAGAGGAGGTATAGATAACTACTGGAAATTGCTAAAATAGGAATATAACGCAGGTAAAATTATGTGATTATGTATATATAACAGTGGCGCTGGTTGCGCTCGCGACATGAGAAATCGAGAAGGGCGATCGGATCGAGGTTATCTGCGATCGGAAATAGCCAATTTAAACAAGATTAGAGGACACTATGATATTCCCTGGTTGGACTGTTGCTAGAGCTATCCCAGATGAGACTCTAATAGGCTTGGCGGCTGGAAAATACCAGCTTTATGGTGGTGTGGTTCGTTGGGCGGCAGGAACTCCCAATGCAGGGCAAATTATTCGGCATTTGATTCCAGTTGGGTTAAATCCACTCAGTGCCATTCCAGGACTCGATTTTATTCCGGGAATTGTTGCCAATTTTCAACTGCATGAACTGAAGGATATTACAAAGTCCAACACCTATCAGTTAATGCAACTCTCAGGTCAAATTAACACACTTTCAGAATCAACTCAACAGATTCTTCAAATTGCCACAGGCACGGCAGTTTTATCTGGTTTAGGGCTAGTCGTCAGTGCTATCGGTTTTGTGGCAATCAATAATAAATTAAATACCATTGATGGCAGGTTAAAGGAGATTCAGAAAGATGTACAGGCGATTAAATATTTTCTTGAAAGTAGTGAGCGAGCCAAACTTTTTGCTGCACTGAACGCACTACTGAAAATTGATGCAAGAACAGCTTCTGAGCACCGCCATACTATTATGCATAATTCGCGGAATACACTTGCTGAAATTAATATGCGCTATAGAGAACTTTTCTCCGAAGCAAGTACGATTGAAACTGCGATGGCGAACGAGGAGTATTTCTCACTAACTGCTCTTGCTCAAGCGCGATGCACGGCTGAACTGGGAATGCTGGACATTGCACACAAAGAAATAGAGGAAATGAATACATTCTGGCAAACTCAAGCGCACCGTATTTCAAAAGAAATTTTGGTAGGGAAGTATCCTGAGCGCTTTTTGGCAACAGATTTTGTGGATGATGTATCAGTGGCAGAATTAACTCAGTGGTTGGATTTTGTTTACGAGGAAAAGAAAGGTTTAGGCTGGATTGATGAGTTGAGACGCAAAATCAATGAGACATGGTACTCAAAAGGTTGGTTCTCAGGAGGTGGGTCAGGTCTTAATCAAAACGTAGGGATTGGTTTAGAGAAAGAACAGAAAATGCTTATTCCTTCTCTGAGAAAGCTGATTGCCAGAGGCGCTGTCTTTGAGGGTTATGTTGCACAGTACGAGCTTTTGGAAGAACAGCAAATGAAGCCGTCCGAGTTTGAACAGAAGTTGGGGATCTTATCACAATCCTCATCAGTTGATGGATATCTGATTCTAGAGCCAACAAACACAGTTCAATTAAAGGAATCAGTTTCTATCTAGTTTAAGATGTAAGTTGCTCAGTAAAAGTAATTAACAGGGGGGTACATTTTGACTGATCGGTGGGACGAGACATGGCATAGACTGCGAGAGTGGACAAACGGTCAAGCTCGTTCAGAGCGACTAGCAGCACAGATTCTCCTTCATGAAGGCTATAACAGCTTAGACCCCAGCCATCCATTGGGTGGTCAAGATGGGGGAAAGGATGCTGTTTGTCAAAAGGGAGGGCAGAAATGGTTGATGGCTGTCTACTTTCCAAGAGGACAGAAGGACTTTAAGGAAATTGAGAACAAATTGCTTGATGACCTCAAAGGTGTAAATTCTAATCAGGCAGATGCGTTAGCCTTTGTCACAAATCAGGAACTCCGTCTTGCAGAGCGTCAATCTCTTCAGAAAGCTGCTGGAATAATTCCTATTGAACTATTTCATTTAGAGAGGATCACCACGATCCTTGATAAGCCTGAAATGATTAGTGTGCGGAAGCAGTTTCTAGGAATAGATTTTACAGAGGAGATTTTGCGTCAGGAGGTCGAAGCTTTTAAGAATGAGGTTCTCTTGGCACAGAAACATCTTGAGGCTGTTCAGACAGGTGGTGATACTTTCTGTTACTGGATGCTGTATAACTTTGACCTTGTACAAAGCATTGCCCGTGATTTTGCCATTATTCGATGTGGACATCATCCTCTGTACGATGTGCGTTTACGAATTCGAGACATGAATGCTAATCGAGATATAATGAGCAGGTCATGGGGTGAAATCAATGCCCCTGCGGATTTCTTGAATGTCAAGTGGACACTGCCTGAATCTGCTTATTACCGTGTCTTTTTTCATGCTCGTAATGGAAGTTGGAATCAGGATATTATATTGAAACGATCAACCTCAGCAGGATGCTGGCTTGCAGCAACCTGTGTACGCGGTAAGGTTGGTGAAATACGATTTGAACATATCGACAATTGCTTCGTTAGTGAATTTGGCGCACCCACTTGGCGTGAATGAAGCACTTGGTTGTATTGGCATAGTTGTAGGCAGATGAGGAGAGATTAATTGAATGATGAAGCCCTTGTGATGGCATAAGTTCTCATTAAAAGATAGTAGCCAAACAAAACGATGCTTAAATAACTGAAAATTTTCGTTTAGCACATACATTTAAAAATCTAAAATTTCTCTGATAACACTCTTTAGATCGTCATTAGCAGGGCGTTTGGCAAACTGCTCGTGACTGTAAATCCAAACCAGTCTAATTGTGCAAGTAGTAGCGTTAACCAAGTACATCATTCTAATTTGCCCCGAAGCCCCTTTTGAAAACCTGATTTCCAGCTTATGAAATGTCCAGTCTTCCGGTAACTGAGTTTTTCCGGGTAGAGGTTCATTGTGAGAGTTTTTGGGATATTGATCGTCTATCAAATCTTCCAAAGTTTTTCCAATCAGCGCAACAAAGCTATCTCTGTGAACTTTTGCAAGTTTTTTGAAAGAACGCTTGAAATTATCGGATTCTTCAATCGAGAAGGGAGTTGAGCCAGTCATGCACTTCTCCTTTGCCAATACGATTTAAGGATTCCGAAGCAAACGCATTGTTCACAGTTTCAGACATTGCTAGTTCGTATGCAGGGCGATCGCGTTCTATGCGATCGAGCTTTTGATAACCTAATTCCTTCATATCATTAAGCAGAATTGGCTCCGTTGAACTTGCTTGAGGTGGTAAACCTTTACGAGCTTTCTTCCAAGGAAATTCTCCGTGAGTCATATCACTCAGTCGATAAGCATGGTAGCCACCGAAGTAATCCCAAATTTCTTCTAAAAGTTCTTTTTTCTCAGACGGAAAATCCGACAAGGATTCTTTGGGAGGAATTGGTAATTGTTTAGCCTCAAAATCACTGTAGAATCTATAAGCAGGAGGACAAACAGGCCCATAGCGCCACGCTTGGATTTCTTCTGCAAACAATGGCTCATTGTATAGCGCCAAATGTAAGCTCTGAGCATAATATAAAAGCTTCTGAACCTTCATATTGGTCATTTCAGCTTCTATACCATCCTCATAAGCTCTGATAATGAAGTAGCGAGCAGCATTGAGACAGTCAATCATGGCTCAATCCACATCCTTAAATAAACGTTTTTTCTTTTAACAAATTTGCAAAATGTCAATATATAATTATTATATACGAACCCTGTAAATAGTGCAATGATATCTTAAAAATGTGTAACAAAACGCAAAAAAAAAATTTAAATAGACTTTACAAAAAAATAAAATATTGCGCCCGGAACGATCGCCGCCACTGACAAGAGTAAAACATTTCGACATAAAGCCAGAGGTTTGAAACATAAATTTTCGCCCCTCTCTCCGCCTACCCCCTAAATCTCTCGCCCAAACATCACATCACCCATTTCCCGCCGGTATGCGTACAGTGAAAATAGACCCTTTTCCCTCCTCGCTTTCTACCAAAATCTCGCCACCCATCATATGACAGTAGTAGCGGCTGAGTGTCAGCCCCAATCCCGCGCCGTCGTAAGGTCGCGTTGATGAACAATCAGCTTGCACAAAAGCTTCAAACAATTTGTGCTGTTGTTCTTCCGACATTCCAATTCCGGTATCCTTAACAGATAAACAAATCCAATCCGACTCTTGAACATTCAGCAGGGGACAAGCGATCGCCGCAGAAGGAGTTTCATCGGCAGCCATTGAATTGTCAATCGCCGATCGCCCTGCTGCATTCAATTTGCCGCTTCCTTCAATGCGCCTGACAGTCAGTTTCACCCTGCCGTTTTTGGTGAACTTAGCAGCATTACTCAGCAGGTGCATCAAAACCTGCCGCACTTTTTTGAAATCTGCGTGCATGATACCCGCAGTTCGATCGCACTCTATGTCTAAAACATTGCCATTTTTCTCTACCAACGGTTTCGCGGCACCCGTAACATTGTCAACCAGGGATTCGATGTCAAATTCATCGATTTCGAGTTTCATCCCCCCGGCTTCAATTTTTGACAAATCGAGGATATCGTTAATCAAAGATAGCAGGTGCGTACCCGCCTTCTGAATCTTGTTCAAGTCGGGTACAAACTCATCAAATCCCGCATCCTGAGCATCTTCTGAAAGTAGTTGACTGTAGCCGATAATCGCATTTAAAGGCGTCCGCAATTCGTGGCTCATATTTGCTAAAAACTGGCTTTTAGCAGTGTTAGCGGTGACGGCTGCTTCCTTAGCTTGTTTCAATTCTTTTGTATGTTCCGAAACTCGCTCAATTAAGTGATTGAGAGAGACAGCCAGACAGCCTATTTCGCCTTGTGCCGTGACGGGGGCTCGCAAGTCAAAATTAGACTCGGCGGCTACTTGTTGGGCCACCTGAGTGACGCTGATAACAGGTTGGGCGATCGCCCGACTGGTGCGACAAGCCACAATTCCCGCCACCACTACCGACAGCAGCATACTAATAATAATTATGGCTTTTTCCATTCCTTGGGCGTCTTCCATCACTTCACCCCCTTGCCCCTCTTGCTGCTGGGCAATTTCGAGGATTTTGCTCAATTCCTCAAGGCTTTTGTTGAGCTGTTTGACACCTTCTCCGCTTTCTGTTGCCAACAATTTTCGGGCCGACTCTATCTCCAGAGGCGACAGTTGCGATTGCTGGATTTGCTGCAAAGTTGACTTGAGAGTATCGGCGTAGGATTCTAAATCTTCCGTGCACTCTTGCAGTACAGTTTTAAGAACTTCCGGCTTTGCTGCCAGCCAAGCGGGTTGGCTGTAGGCAAACTTTTCTATGCGCAAGCGCAGGTTTTTTGCCTTAGTAACACTCGCGACCAACTGCTCTTTTTGCAGTTCTAGTTGGGCTGAATTGTCTACAAAAGAATCTAGCTGTGCTCCCTGCAATTGCGCTGCCAGCGCTGCATCTTTAAAATTGCCCAGCAATTGGGCTTGCAGGTGAGCATCATTGAGTTGGTTTACTCCTTGTCCTTGGTAGTAGTCGGCGATTACCAGTCCACTCAGGGAGCCAATAAAGCCGATTCCTATTGCCAGCAAATACCCGCCACCAATTTTTTTATGGATAGGCAAACTGCCAATTTTAGATGGCCAACTTTTGCTGATTTTTAAATATGATTTTTGTACAAAATCCTGGCTGGATGTTTTTGGGATTGCGGTTTCTACAGAAGCCCGTTGTCCGGAAATAAAGAGCGGCATCAGTTTACCTACATTGCTATTTTTTGGGTTAACTTTTGGCGTTCCTACAGGTTTGTCCTGCTGATTAAATGGTTCTAAGTCGGAATTTATTTCGCCTTTGCCTTCGCAAACGGCTACCGATAGACTTGCTTCGTTCCCTGTTTTTTTGAGCAAGTTAATTTTTGACATATGCAACCGCTGTATTTTGTTAAAATTTACCACGCTCTTAAATTCTCCAAACGGAAAAGCTTGTCTATTTTCTAGTAGACATCGGCGAAAAAGTATCTAAAACTCTTGTCGAGTCCGAGGAGAAACTTAAATTCGGTTGATGTCTAATAGATAATTAGGCTGTTGATGGCTGTTGCCAAATTACTTTTTCGACTCGTAAAAGTCTGCAGCAGGCAAAATAGATAAAAATTAATCCCGGCAGTGAATTATCCCCGCGTGGAACGTTACAGCCAGAAAATTCTGTCTGATGCGTTTTGCCTGTGAGCTCCCCCAAGCTGATATTGTCTGTTGACAATGCACCCGATTCCTCAGCTTTGGAGTTTTGCTGCCAGCAATGCGACGATTGCTTGACGGTTTTTGTTGAGCATCCGACGACTTTGTAGCACAGAATGTCACAAATGCAGCAGCCGATCGAACTTTTGCACCCTGGCGATCGACTTTTGGCATCGTTGCCCCGCAAAGAGAAGTCTGAGGTCAAGTGTCGTTTATTGAGTATAACTGTAGGGTTTACGAAAAGAAACCCGGTTTCTGCCAGTCAACTGTTGGCGATTGCGAGTTCTGGAGTGGCAGCGGTCAATTCGATCGCCAGTGCTAGCTTACCGTCTCTACCCAAAGCTTCATCCGCCAAGTGCACCATCCAGCGGTTCGGCTTGGCTTGGGGTCTGGCGGCGAGCACAACGGCCCAAGCTTCCCGTTCTTTGCCGCGACCCAACAGCGCTGCACAAACAATCAAAGCTGTGGCAGTTGAACGGCTGATCCCACTTTGGCAGCAGATGAGCAAACTGCCTCCCTGCGACGACATTTTGAGGGCGAAGTCAATAATTTTGAGTACATCCTCAAGGGTAGGCAATATTTGATCGGGGTCGTCAACGGGGGTGTCGAGGTCGTTAAATTCCAGCCGCAGTCGGTTTGGGACTTTGTGAAAATTTCTGGGATCGGGCACCCCCGGACTGCCGATCGAGATCAGGTATTCGATCTCGCGCGCGCCAGGGCGATCGACAATGTATTCGCTGGCTTCTGCTTCCGAAGCAATCAGGATTTTCGGCAGTTTTTCACCCGAGAGCTCTGCGGAAACACAGGGATCTAAATCAACGGTTTCTGCCTCAGTGCTCAAATCGGGCAAGTATTGGGCTGCCAGCGCGCGAACGTCAGCAAATTCGCGATTTAAAGCTGTTTCCAGAGCCAAAAGAGCAGCCGTCGAGCCAATTTGACCGAGGGATTTAACAGCCTTTTGGCGCACTCCAGAAGTTTCGTCCCCCAGCAGCCGCACCAAACCTGCCACAGCTTCCTCTGTCCCAATTTCCCCCAAAGCAGCAGCAACTCTCCACCGCACATAAGATTCGCTGTCGCCAATTGCGCTCGCCAGTCCCGCTGTCACCATTTTTTGCAAGTTATCATCTCCGGCTGTATTGATGTTCCCCAGGGCAACCGCAGCCCTGCCGCGCACGAAAATGTCCCGATCCGAGAGCGATCGCATTACCGCCACCACAGCCACCTCGCTGCTGATTTCCCCCAAGGCAGAAACTGCACTGCCGCGCACGTCTGAGTCGTCATGGTTGAGGGCTTCCAGCAGGCCGGCCACAGCCGTTTCCGTGCCGATTTGTCCCAAGGCCTCGGCGGCCCTCAAAGAAACTGCATAGGAGTCGGGATCGTCGTGGAGCAATTCTACTAAGCTGGGTACTGCGTCACAATCGCCGATTTTCCCCAAAGCCGTCGCGGCCCTAGCGCGGACGATGTGATTCGAGTCTCTGAGGGCGTTTATTAGGCCGGGAACTACCTCAGACACGCCGATTTTCCCGCAGTTGACCGCCGCCCGCCAGCGCACCTCGGAGTCTTGGTGTTTGAGGGCTTTCAGCAGTGCGGGGACGGCTGTTTTGGGGTGAATTTTGCCCAAGGCCCAAACAGCCCAGACGCGCACCCCGGAGGCTTTGTGGTTGAGGGCTTTGAGCAGTGCGGAGGCTGCTGGTTTCGAGTTGATTTCTCCTAACGCCCAAGCCGCCCAAGCTTGCACTTGGGAATCTTCGGATTCGAGCGATCGGGCTAATTCAATTACTGCTGCTTCGGAGGCGATTTTCCCGATCGCTCGAATGCCATGAAGGCGCACTGCACTTTCTTTGTGGTTCAATGTTGCCACCAGCATCGGAATTGCCAGATCGGAACTTGTTAGGGCCAGCAGTTTAATTTTGAGCAGCGGCGAAGTTGGGATTTTTTGGATTAATTTTATTGTGGCTGTTTGAAATTCTGGCTTTACCGTTCCTGCTAGCTTCGAGCCGAGTTTTAAATTTACTTTTAGGGCTAATTTTACTGCCCGCAAAGCCAGACTTTGCTGTTCTACTTCCGGCAATATTGTCGCCAAGGTGCGCATCCCTTCTTTTTGTTTCAAATATTTTTGATTGAATTGAGCATCGCTGAGCTCGGGTAGCTGTTGGATGAGGGTTGCTGCGGAGTTCATTGATTTACCTAATATTTTAGCGAGCGCTTGAGATTGCTCTTTTAAAATGTGTGTATAAAAAATAATATAGCGTCTACAAAACTCTACTTCTCAAAAAAGCTTGCACCACTTCTAAAATATGTCTCATTCCACTATTTTTGCAACTCCCCAATTATTAATTATCGGGTTTGTTTGGGCAATCAGCTCGACAATTAGTAGCGCTTGCTGCTTGGCATCGCTGGGTTGTTAGATAGCCTAACTCTGCTATATCATTTTATAGCTCGTTGGCTTGAAATAGCGATCGGCTCGGTTGAACCCAGCCAACCGGAAACAGCTTGATTCCGGGACCATCTCTCAACGAGCATAGGGCCCTTTTTTCAAAACCTCAGCCAAAGCGTTACCGTTATCTCGCAAACCTTCGTAAAAAAACATCACTTCTCCTTGAATGCCGCGAGAGCGGTTGTAAGAAATTACTTGCAACAACAGCTCGGGAGTTATGGTATATTTACTGCCTCGATTCGACAACAAAATACCGGGCGACACGCACTTTACTTGCTCCCCGCTAAGCTGTGCCCCAATCAGTCGATCTACTAATTGTTTGTAAGCGTTAAAATCGCGGCGATAAAACTGCGGGTGAAGCAGATCGACCAAGTTTTTGTCAACCCAAGCTTTAGAATCTTGCAAATATTCCTCCAGTCCCCACTCATAAGGACTCGGCGACATCGACAGCAATAAATCAGGATTAATAGCTTTCACTTCTCGGTGTAAACGAGCCACAAACTTAGTAATAATATCAGCGCGCCATTGCAGCCAATGTTTCTCTTTACAATCCGACGGCGCTGCTTTACCGCACTCTTCTCGATAGCGTTTAACCGTTTTTTCGTCGTAACCGCCTTCTACCGGAAACGCAATGCGATCGTCTCCTTGAACGCCGTTTACCGGATAATTCTTAGCAACTTCCAGCATCAACCCCAGCACAAAGTCTTGCACTTCCGGGTCAAGAGAATTCATCCAGTCAAAGTTATTTTTCTTAAGTAAATTGCCACTGGAATCACGGCCGGCCCACTCAGGTTTTTTCGCCAGCAAATGACCGCCCTTGCGATTGTAAGAACTCACAAATCCGTATTCAAAACAAGGAATCACTTTTAAACCAACTCTTTTTGCCTCAACACATATTTCTGCTAAGGGGTCGCGACCTTGATAGCGCGAGTCAATTTCAACCCCAAACTGTTCGCGCATAATTTGAGAAGGATAAGCCGTAAAACCCTGGCTCCAAACTACAGGAAAAACTGTATTAAATCCCGTATCGGCGAGAAAGTCCATTGCCTCAGCAGTTCGCTCTTTTGAGGTGAGAACTTTGCAGTCTGTGCTGGGTATCCAAACGCCGCGAATTCCACCAGGATTGTTAGTCGCAAACGAAGTTGGCAGCGTTGCTGGATTTGGTGCATAAAATCCAGCCGCCAACCCCTGTTTGAGCGAAGAGGCAAAACTGCGAATTGCTAATTGAAAAGGTGTGAAGAATGGCATTTATTTATTCTATTTTTGTGGTTTGTAAGCTGCGCACTGCGCGCGCTACGTTATTGATTTGTAGCCCCCGATATTATTTATGGATAAAGTGCGCCGAAGAACACGCTACGTTATTAATTGGTAGCACCAGATATTATTTATGGATAAAGTGCGCCGAAGAACACCCGATATTATTTATGGATAAGGTGCGCACTGCGCACCCTACCTTTATTCGTAGCACCCGATATTATTTATGGATAAGGTGCGCAGTGCGCACCCCAAAATTGTACTATCCAGCTACTCCAGACAACTTCTGGCTCAAAGCTTCTTTCAAGAGTTCCGCCTTATCAGTTTCCTCCCAAGGCAAATCTAAATCAGTGCGTCCGAAGTGACCGTAAGCTGCCACATCTTGATAGAAACGGCCGCCTCTTTCAGCAGGCAAATTCTGCAAGTTAAATGCCTGAATGATTCCCGCAGGACGCAGTTCAAAATGTTGCTTCACAACTTCCAAAAGGCGATCGTCATCAACTTTTCCAGTGCCAAAAGTTTCGATCATCATGCTAACAGGCCGCGCAACGCCGATCGCATAACTCAACTGCACTTCGCACTTTTGGGCCAAACCAGCAGCTACGATATTTTTAGCAACGTAGCGACAAGCATAAGCCGCGCTGCGGTCTACCTTGGTGGGGTCTTTCCCAGAAAAAGCGCCGCCGCCGTGGCGGGAATAGCCACCGTAGGTATCCACAATAATTTTGCGGCCCGTCAAACCGGAATCCCCTTGAGGCCCGCCGACCACAAATTTGCCAGTGGGGTTGACAAGGAAGCGAGTTTCTGCATCCGGCTTCACGCTAATATCGGCAAACACGGGTTGGACGACAGCAGTCCAAAGGTCTTCTTTGATCTTGGCTTGAACTGCGGCTGTTTCTGTGATGTCGCCGATCGTTTCGGTGTGCTGCGTAGAAATTAAAATCGTATCTATGCCAACAGGTTTGCCGTCCTCATAGACTACTGTAACTTGGCTTTTGCCGTCGGGACGCAGGTAAGATAACTGACCGGTTTTGCGGACTGCTGCCAGTTGACGGCAAATCCGGTGCGCTAAACTGATCGGCAGAGGCATCATTTCCGGCGTTTCGTTGCAAGCAAAGCCAAACATCAAGCCTTGGTCGCCGGCTCCAATGGCGTCTAATTCCTCTTCACTCGATTGTTCCCGGCTTTCGTGGGCTGTATTCACCCCTTGAGCAATATCGGGAGACTGAGAATCAAGAGCCACCAACACCGAGCAGCTATTGGCAGAAAAGCCGTTGTCAGCGTGGATGTAGCCAATATCGGCTATTTTTTTCCGGGCTAATTCTATGTAATTTACCTGAGCTTTAGTGGTAATTTCGCCCGTCAGCAGCATCAAGCCGGTGTTGACGACTACTTCGGCTGCGACGCGGCTTTTGGGGTCTTCAGTCAGTAAGGCATCTAAAATCGTATCTGAAATTTGATCGCAGATTTTATCGGGATGGCCTTCAGTGACCGATTCAGAGGTAAACAGGTAGCGACGTGACAATGATTGTTCCTCCTTTGATGGGGGCGAAGCCTGCGCGACATCGACGACCGACGAGTTATTTTTCAGGTAATGGCCAAGAATCATGGCGTCTGGGCCGCCGTCGAATTTTTGTCGGTCTGCAGAAGTGTTGAAGCAGGGTTTGAGATTGGGTAAAGTCACACTACTATAGCAAAGTCAGTCGTGGGAAGTCCTTAAAAACTTAGATTTTGTAGGATTCTCGATCGAGCTTGGACACACCGCTAGTCTACCCCCCTAACCTGACAAAGGTAAGATACAGTCAGGGTATCGCCTCGCGGAAGGACTATGGCAGGAATCCAAAAATCACCAAACTTAATCCAAACGGTTGCAGACCTAGAATTTCCCGGCGGCCCAATACCGATTGACTCTCCATTTTATATCGATCGATCGCCCGCCGAAGCCCGAGCTTGCGCAGAAATTAGCAAGCCAGGGAGCCTAATTCGCATTAAAGCTCCCAGAAAAATGGGCAAAAGTTCGCTGATGCTGCGCATAATTCACGCGGCAGTCGATCGTGGATACCGCACAGTAACTGTAGACTTTCAGCAAGCCGACGCAGCGGTTTTTGGTAGTTTAGATAAATTTTTGCGCTGGCTTTGTGTCAATGTCGCTCGGCAACTCAAACTCGAACCAAATCTCGCTGAATTCTGGGATGAAGATATGGGCAGCAAGGTAAGCTGCACTCTTTACTTTGAGAACTATTTGCTCGAACAAATTGACAGTCCGGTTGTCTTGGTACTCAACGAAGTAAACCTAGTATTTGAACGCGCCCATATTGTTCAAGAATTTCTGCCACTGCTGCGTTCTTGGTACGAACAATCTCGACACATTCTAACTTGGCAAAAACTCCGCATCGTCGTCATTCACTCGACAGAAATTTATATTGCTTTGAGTCTTAATCAATCTCCATTTAATGTAGGAATGCCGATTAAACTCTCAGAATTCACTGCTGAACAAGTCCAAGATTTGGCGCGCAGATACGGACTGAACTGGAGCGATAGCTATCCGATCGAGCAATTAATGAACATGGTAGGCGGGCATCCTTATTTAGTGCATTTAGCGCTCTATCACCTGGCAATTTTGCAGCAAAATAGCCTGTCGGGCGATCGGGATGAGCCTGGGGAGGAAGTGGGGCGAGCCGAGTTGGAAGAACTGTTAACAGCAGCTCCTACTCACAGCGGAATTTATAGCGACTACTTGCAAAATCAGTCGATCGCCATTCAACAGCAGCCGGCACTGGCATCCGCCTTCCAACAGGTTGTCGATGCTAAAAATAGCGTTCACATCGAACCTTTTATCGCCTATCAGTTACACAGCATGGGACTTGTCAAATTAGAGGGAAATAACTGTATCTTGTCTTGCAAATTATATCGCCTGTATTTTCAAGAGCAAAATTTGTGCGAGGACTGTTTCTCGACTGTTGGTTGGGAGGAGTTGCAGCAAGAAAATCAAAGGCTGCTAGCTTTGGTGAATGTGGACGAACTTACTCAAATTGGCAACAGACGGCATTTTAACAGTTGCTTGCGAGCGGAATGGCAACATATGGCTCGCGATGGGTCGCCGATATCTTTGATTTTGTGCGACATCGATTATTTCAAAATATATAATGATACCTACGGACATCAAGCTGGAGATGATTGTTTGCGATCGGTAGCTCAGACAATTCGCCGATCGCTCCAGGGTCCTGCTGATGTAGCCGCTCGCTACGGGGGCGAGGAATTTGCTGTGATTTTACCTCAAACTGATGCGGCGAGCGCTCTGCTTGTTGCCGAACACATTAGAGCGAAAGTTAAAGATTTGAAGATTTTTTTTAAGCCGGAGATACTTGACTGTCTGCCTAATTCTGTGGTAACGATGAGTTTGGGAATTGCCAGCGTTGTTCCGGGGCCGGAAAATGATGCAGCAACGCTGGTACTGGCGGCTGATGAGGCTCTTTATCACTCGAAAAGGCAGGGGCGCGATCGGCTCACTATGAGTAAGCTTTTAAATTTTCGATTTGCTGCTGTTAATTAGCTAATCCCGGGGGAATATAATTCGTTTATATAGCCTTTCTCAGTAACATGAGGTGCTCTCGATAAGCGGGCATAGGACATAGGGCATAGGGCATAGGGCATAGGGCATACCTCACCAAGATTGAGAACTGCTATACACATACAAAGTCCGCCCGCGCGGACTCTGAATAAAACGATAGTTAAGAGCTGGATTTGATGTTAATAGCGGGGGACGGTTCGATCGACCAGCATTGAGTAAGCATCGATACCGCCAACGATATTTTTAACGTTGGTAAATCCTCGCTCGGCTAACCAGTGGCACATTTGAGCCGATCGCACTCCGTGATGGCACAGAACTAGGGTTTCTGTGTCGCGATCGAGTCTAGTGTCAATTTCACCGGACCATTCGGCAAACTCGCTCAGCGGAAAAGCTGCAAATCCCGGCAGTGCAGCAAGTTCAATTTCGTCAGGTTCCCGCACGTCTACAAGCTGCAATTTCTCAGCATTGCTTTCGGCTAATTGGCGACCTAATTCTTCGACTGTAATTTGAGCAAAAATTTCTGACATTTGATTATAAAAAAGTAGTCATTAGTCATTAGTCATCAGTCATCAGTCATCAGTCAGTTAACAGTTAACAGTCAACAGTCAACAGTCAACAGTCAACAGTTAACAGTCAACAGTCAACAGTTAACAGTCAACAGTCAACAGTCAACAGTGATTAATTGGGCAGCGAAGGCGGTGAAATTAGCTCCACAGGAGGCGTAGGTGCAGGACGCCCGTCCAAGCTCACTGTGTCCCTCGGGTCGAGACAAGTGGCGATTAACCTGTCAGTGGGAAAGTCGAGCCTGCCGCTCAAACCGACTACGCATTCAGCAAACTGTTGTGGCAATAAACTGCGGCGACACCCATCGAGGACTACCAGGGGAGCCGCCGGTTGAGTTCGAGTTTTGCCGTTAATATTCACTACGCAAGTAGCCAATTCGGCGGGACGCCTCACCCGCCGACAGCTAGAGAGCGCTTCGACACCAGAAATATTGGTTTTGCGGTTGATTTGGAGAGCGCATTTAGATATGTCGCGGGGGTGGAGCGCGTCAGCACAAGCGGCTGCTGCTGCCTCGGCCCCCACTCCGGCTTCGATTAGTTCCAGGGCGCAGACGCGATAGGGATTCCTATTGCGAGGGATTCTAATCGTGATGGCTGATGCTGGCGAGATTGGCAGTGCACTGGCCAACAAACCGAGTGCTGCTAGCTGCGTGCCGAGAGCCAATATCCAGCGCCCGGTAGGGCTTGAGCCTGTCGGTGCTGGCTTTGGGGAAGAAGTGCGGGAAAAATTGCGGTTGTGCATGGCAGATCGAGTAGTGAGTTTTTTTGGCTGAGTGCGGCGATCGATCGGCTTTTCCTTCAGAATTTACCGCACACATTATGGATCGCGCTGCGGTCGATCGTTTTTTTATCGATCATTGTTGGAATTTTAACCGTTACCAACATATAATATAGAGTCTGCATAAAATTGCATACAGATATTAGAGAGGAAAATAAATGTCTCGATATCGAGGCCCCCGATTGAGAATCGTCCGTCGCCTGAAAGAGTTGCCGGGTCTAACCCGCAAAACCCCCAGACGAGATTATCCGCCTGGACAGCACGGTCAAAACCGCAAAAAGCTCTCTGAGTACGCGGTTCGCTTGCAAGAAAAGCAAAAACTCCGTTTCAATTACGGTGTGACGGAACGCCAACTGCTCCGTTACGTCCGCAAAGCCCGCCGTGTCACGGGCTCCACAGGTCAAGTGTTACTGCAATTTTTGGAAATGCGCTTGGACAATACTGTGTTTCGGATGGGAATGGCTCCAACCATTCCGTCCGCTAGACAATTGGTAAATCACGGTCACATAACTGTCAATGACCGTGAAGTCAATATCGCCAGCTATCAGTGCAAGCCTGGTGATGTAGTTGCGGTGAAAAATAGAGAGCGCTCGCGCACAATGGTAGAAGCTAATCTCAAAGACCCAGGCTTGGCTCACTTGCCCAATCACTTGGAATTTGATAAGCAAAAACTGGTTGGCAAAGTTAATGGCGTTATCGAACGCGAGTGGATTGCTCTTCAGATTAACGAACTGTTAGTGGTGGAATACTACTCACGGCAAGCCTAAGTTATTAATCATCAGTCGTTGGTCATTAGTCATGAGTTGGTTGAAGGTGGAATTATTACAGCGTATTCCAGGTTTATCCAGTAGGGACACGGCAATGCCGTGTCCCTACTGGGATTAATCAATTTCTACTGACACAAAACTGAGGACTGAGGACTGAGGACTAAGAATTAATAATTTTCAACACTCCCACCCCCTAAAAAGGGATGGGATTTTTTGAAGGTTTCGCTTGTTAACTTCCTTGAGTGGCCATTTGCTCAGACGACACCTGCCTGATGGCATTAAATGATATCAAATCCGTTAGCATCGGAATAGTAAATTCGAGTTCACTGTTGACAGTCAACAGTGAACAGTCAACAGTGAACAGTCAACAGTGAACAGTCAACATCATTCCGGTGTAACCGGAAATGATATGATGTCCCAGCCTCAAATTATTTCCTTAAAATGTTTCTTCTCCGGTTGGTTCTTGGTGGACAAGACCTCGCTTTTGAAGGCGATAATTCGCTACAACGGGGTAAACAACACCGCGTATCCGATTGATCGCACCTACTGGACGATGAACTGCTAAGCCGTTCCAGGGAGAATATCTCAGGTTTTCGTTGAAATCGGATTGTTTTTCATAATCAATAATCTGATGCTTGACAGTGAGACGACCTACTCTCAAGAAGGGTGATTCCTGTTCCTTCCAGACATTGATGCCATCGTCGATCGGCATTTTTAGGCTGGTTTGGAACTGGATGCCAAAATCCCACCAGTATTCGGCATCAGGTTTCGCCAAGGCTTGAATTAGATCGTTCCGGTAATAATTGTCTGGTTTATTGGGATCTAAACCCAAGGCTTTAGCGCGATCGACAAAGGGAATTTTAGGAATTCCCGGTCGAGATTGTTCTGGAATTATCTCGTGCGGTGGTTGGCATGAAACCGGAGTAAACCCATACTTAATTACAGCAGGATATTCGACAGGAACTAGACCAGGCTGGGAGGGATCGAAATCGGGATAGAGACCCAAAGCAGATGGTGAACCGCTCCAATATTTTGCTGTTAGCACACTCTTCGGAGTCCGGCTACCCGTAAGGGTCGAGACCGCTATAAAGTGTCTGGGATGTCGCATTAGCCACTTTTTCAATGTCTCTGGTGATTCCACAAGAGCAGAAAAAAAGCCGTAGTAGTCTTTGATCGTTTGGCTCACAAATATCTCTGAATTGTGAACAATGATGTCCTGGGTTTTTGACTCGTGGCTTTGCGCCAGTCGTTCCCCTTCCACCCCCATCACTTTCACTGACATTGAGCGCGAATCTTTGGCGTAATCAGGGTATACTTTGGTAGCCCCGTTAGCAAATCGCAACCAAACAGGATATTCTTTGGGTTTTGCTAGCAAACCTTGCTTAAGGGAAATAGCATTGAGTTGCGAAGAACTTAACGAAGCGCGTTTGCCCAATTCCCGTTTAATCGCTTGCTGATCGAAGTCAAAAATTTCCAGAGTTCCTTTAACGCACGCATGAGTTTTGGCGTGAGTATCTCGCAGCGCCCGCTCCTTATCCCCGTAAAGATTATCCATCCGAAGCTTGGCCTGCTCAACCAAAAGATCGTAGTATTTGCGTTCGTCCTGTTCGGGATATTCGGTAAATAACTTCTTGCTCATAAATAACCTTTGAAAAGCTGATTGTGGTGATAATGGTTGGCATTTGCCCCTTCTATTTTACCTGATTTTTCACGTAATTTCGAGGGAACTCAGGTGTAAGTTATTCCCGGTTAATTGCGTCATCCTCTAAACCGCGAACAACTCACCACTGCGACTGTCGGCTCTTATTGAACAGGAGTTATACATTGGAAAGAAAGGCGTACACTTTACAAGTTGTAACCCCACTTTCCTCGTGTTCTGTCAGCTAATTAAGATGGTTTCCAACCCTCATTATAAAAAGAAACTTTGTACTCTTTACCGCGAGGAACATTACGGTTCAGCACCTGCGAGAGGGTTTTGGTATTCATAATCTCTTCCCAACCTACAGGTGAAAAAGTTTCTGGATTGAAGACATTTTCGGCTAATAGAGGATTGGTGAAAGCTTCAGAAAAAGCATCAATTCCTATCAGTCGTCCGACTAAAGGAGGTAAGGCTGAATTTTGCCGCAAATCTTCTGCGTAGAGTCCAACATACAACTCAATGTTATCTACGTGACCGTACAATCGTTTCAATTCTTTTTGGACATCTTCATCGCCACTAATTTGATTGAAATCGGTCACCCGTGGATACTTGCACAGTTCGCGGTAATCGTTGTAGGTTCTTAATTTGGCTGCACGACCTGCACGAATGCTGGCTGTCTCGGTTGGAATTAGGAAATCAGGCGTATTGAATAAACCCAATTGCGCTGCTGGTTGGGAACAAGTTTCTTCAAACATAGCTCCCAAACCCTTGTTAATGATCATATCATTGTTCCACATCGACTCGGGCATAGGCATTTCTTTCCCGTTATGAATTAGCTTATCGGGCAGCATACTATGCCAACGATAAACTAAAGTAAATTCTACCATCATCCAATTGTTGCGATACCATTTTTCATCAATAAATGCTGGGGGATCGGTGAAGAATTGGAAGTGATAGGGAGTAAGGTGGTTGATATAATCCTCAAGCACAATTTTCAGAAACTCCGCCATCACGATATTTCTGGCGGTTTGGAAAAGGCGTTCATCATCCCAAGTTGGATAATTTTTTGCTAAGAGGTCGCACACGCGATTATGTTCTCTTAAGCTAAGAACGTTGAGCATTACATAGCCAACTTGCACATTGACACGCTCTAACTCTATCCCCATTGCAAATAATTTTTGTTTCTTTTCCGGGGGTATTTTATCTGATTTTTTTTCGTCGTATTCACCGACTATTTGATGGGGAATTCCTTTGAATTCTTCCTTAGGCTGTCCGTTCTCATCATAGTAAAAAGGAGGATATTCTTCGCCATTGAGAATTTGGCTTTTTAGCTTGCCTCCTTGATAAGACCTCAGCAGGCGAGTAATATTTGCGTTCAACCCATAGACGTTACACAGATCGATGTGGTGGTTGGAACTATTTCTGCGCTGATCCAGTCGATCGGTTCGCAGGAAACTGTCGGTAAACCATTGTACGAAATAGGGGAACATAAGAGAGGATTTGGCCGAATATTTCGTCTTCCCTCCTTTTTTGCGGTACAAGACCTCCAAATCCTTAATAGGCGGGAGATTCTTTTCAAAATTCTCTGTGGGGCTTAAATTCACCCCTACGTAGCTTTTATCCGTTAATGGCTTCCAATCAGTAGGCGGTAGATGAAGTCCCGAATAAGAGCGATCGTTTAATGACTCCCAAGAGGTGTAGGGAGACATGGTACTAAACGCATAGGGGCGAGTTGGAATTTTTAAGACGGCATTGTTAATCAGAGTTTTGTTGACTTTTTTGCTAAGCCCCTCGTTGCTTTGAATCAAGTTCCAAAGCGGCTTGAAGTTAGTTAAAAGCAAAGTCTCGATTTTGTTTTTCTGCCCGTCTCTTGATGTGTCTCTTTTTGAAGGCATAATTGTTTCTCGTTTGGGTTCTGGTAGATTTGAGTGATTGCCAAGCCTCAATTCCGGGATCTTGCTCGAGTCTTCTCTATCCTCTTCAATTGAATTTAAGTTTTTAGAGAAAATCTTGTTTAGATTCTGGGGGCGGTACTTCTTTTCGCTTTCCCAACGCTCGATCGCGCTTTCATGAAGATCCTCAATGGTATCCCCCACCTGGCGCCACTTGATTCCTGCCAATTTGAAGAACCCAGGAGTGTTTTGAAATGGAACCTTATAATTAGGCTGGATATCCTTAATGGCCTCTGGCTCGAATTCAAGCTTCAATTCCAAGTCACTGATTTGATCCAACATCCACTTCAAGACAGTATCTGATAACCCGCGGTATGCTGGCGTACCACCGCCGATGCAGCCATGCTCGCCTGGAAACCAAACTTGACGAAGCTTCTGCTTCGGGGCATCAGGATTTTTCTTCATCAGGGTAACATCAAAGATTTCGCGAATTTCGTCGATCGCCACGGCGTGCAACGCATTCTCAATATCCTTATTTAAAGTGGTGTCGTGGAATTTGTACCTTGTTTTGAGCTGTGTCTCAAACTTCTTCAAGGCGGGTACAAGAGGAATACCAAGGGCTCCAACGGTGTCGAAACAACCAAGCAAGGTAATCGGGACGCTATCGCCGTTATCTTTGCCGTAATTTTTGCGGAAATCCTTTGCTTCCTGAGCCTGTGGTTTAATATTTGGCTTACGGTAAAGCTCGTAAGCTTTTGATGCCATGGTAATGTTACGGCGGGATAGGAGACCGGAGCAATAGATCATCCCCGCTAAACTCCTGACTGTGTAAGCACCGCGACTGAACCCGAATAGATAGATTTCGTCACCCCGATCGTAGTTGAAAGAAAGAAAACGATAGGCATCTTGTATATTTTTATCGATTCCCAGCCCAGTGACTCCGCCCACAATCTTGTTACTGTCTACTCCAATTCCCTCGTCATAAAACACGATCTGCGGAACCCCGTCACTGGCTGTCCGTTTCACGGCCTGGGCAAGCTTAACCACATTAGTTGGGCACTCAGTATCTAGTTTGTTCCAAGTTCCATCACAGCAAACGATCAGACGTTTCATATTTACATTCTCTCTTTGAATCGGAAATTTGATAGCAAGCTGTCATTGGTAATCGGTTACAAGAGAATTGCCAATTCGCGTTTTTCTGTCGCGTCAGGCGCTCCCTGCTAATTTTTGGCTTGAAATTGTTATGTGGCTGGGCAATCTTTAGCTATTTCGATTGTCCGGATATTAGTCTCAAAACACCATCTAGTCTAGTTGGCTGTATTAAAATGTTAATTTTATTTATATTTCTTAAATTAAAATCTTTACAGCGTGAAATAGTAGCTTTGGTTCTGGGAAAAGGCTCGATTCTCTTAAAACGTAAAAAATTTAGAGCGTGAAATCCTAGGTTTGGTTCTGGGAAAAGGCTCGATTCTCCTAACAGGAGTAGCGCTCCGACGCCCTAGCTAACAAACATTTAAACACATTTACGCTCTGCCTTGTCAGCTTGTAAAACAGCTATATCTTATCGATTTGTCAGTTAGCTGCAAGATAATTGTGACGTATTGGCCACACGGATAGCAGGTTTGGACTGTGTTTTGGATGAAAATTTGTTGCAGCGACTCTCAGATTTTCTGCGATGTGCTTGAAGTTTTTAACAATCTTTGGGCTTTTCTGGTTTCTCGATCGATAAATTTGTGGGAAAATTTTCTAGCCCCGGTTTAATTTGAAGCGTCCAAAAGTAGGGACGATCGACCGCAGCGACTGGCTGCGGGGTTCTCGCACCAAAACCAAAGGCAGCAAGCCTACCAATCGCACAGCAGCCGAGAGGGCAAAGAGCGATCCCAAACTCATGCCGGGAAGTTGGGCTAGAAAGCCGCCGGTAGTAGTTCCCAAAGCCCCAGCCAATCCCGAAACTGCTGCGGCGATCGCAAAATAAGTCGAGGGTTGCTCGATCGACGCTATCTCCATTTGAATATTGTTAGTACACAGCCCGATCGCCCCTAAAGTCGTTCCCCCCAGCAAGTGCAGCAGCGGCAGCCACACCCAAACCGCAAACGGGTAATTGCCCGTACCCAACCACAGCAAAGGCGTTATCGCCACCACCAGCCCCACCGCAATTAGCAGGGGGCGATTTCCCAAGCGATCGGCCAACTTGCCCCAAAACATCAGCAGCAGCAGATTTGCCCCGGAACTCAAGCTGGTGTAAATCGTTACCAAACTTACATCCAAGCTTAAATCTTTCAGCAGGTAGATATTAAAAAAAGGCGCGCAGAGATTAACTGCAAATGTCCACACGCTGAAGTAAAGGATAAAGATTAAAAAATTAGAATCTTTGAGTACAGAAGGCACAAAATCTGTTATTTGCTTTTCTTTTTTCTCTGTAAGTCGATCGCTCTGTGCATCTTTTTTGTATACCTGCGGATTCACATCAACCATGAAGAATTGACACCCCAAACTAATCATTCCCGCCAAAACACCCACCAATAAAACAACACCGTAGCCCAAAATTGGATCTGCGCCCCAAGTTGACACGGACAATCCCATGAGCGGCACTCCCAGCAAACTAATCAAGCTCGTAGCACTGTTGCGAAAGCCAAAATAGCGTCCCCGCAAACGTTGAGGAACGACGGCCGCGAGCCAACTAAACCAGTTAGCACTGGCAAAAGCTCCTAGCACGCTAGCTGCTACGACGGTTGCCAGCGTCCACAGCAGCAGTTGGTGGGGGTCTGCCTGCTGGAAACCCCAAACAATTGCCACCGCCAGCACCAGCCACAGCAGCCGAGACACGCCGAATATCCCTAGGTTGTAGCAGTAGCGACTGGTTGTGCGGTCTGCGATGTAGGCTCCTAATGGTTGCAGGAGATTTACCACCATCGGAATAGCAGAGAATATACCTATTTCCACGCTGCTGGCACCGAGTTGCAGCAAGAAGTTGCTCAGCAGCACGCCGGCGGTCGCCGACTCGAAGACACTGGCAAAAACGCCGTCCAGAATTGAGGCTTTGAGAGTCGAGCGAATGTCTTGTTTAGAAATTTTGAGAGCTGTTTTTGGAGGTAGAACTAGCTGAGATATTTTATTATCTAGTATTTCTGGAGTCTGGAAAGATAGAGGTTGATTTAACTCTGCAACTGGTTCAACCATAAGTCATAGAATTTTATATTTTAGATCGCAGATTAAAGAATTAATGGCAAAATCTTGGTTTGGCAAGGGTTTGAGGCTGGCCGGCCATTAAATTATTTTTCATGCGCAGGTGTCAAAAAAATTTAATCTTTCTGCTAGGAATTGCTGAGCTAGCCTATTAAGATAAAACCAGCCCCGCCTTCAAGATGTTAGCTTGAAAGCTAGACTGGCACTTCCGGGTAATTGTTATTAATATAGAGGGCAAGCGATCGCTTGGACATCAACCGCTTGGGAGATATAAATTTGCTAATTGTACAAAAGTAGGTGTTAGGGCTTAACAAGGAAGCGATCGCAGCATTTCCCCTGACAAAAATTGCTCGAATTCCACCTCAAACAAGTCCCCCCAAGGGCCAAAGCAAATTTCGCGCGAGATCCTCCACTCGGCTCTCAAACCTTTACGGCTAGCTAAATCTATAGAATGTAAGACGATCGACTTGCCGAGTATAGCTGCTAACTCCAGCCCTCGGGCCAGGGCGGCAATTGCCTCTGGGGCGACAGCATCCACTTGCTGCATATCCACGACAACTCCAAGGGCAGCCGTTTCTAAGGCTTGCTCCAAATTGGTTTGGAAATCTAGGACAGCGATGCCGCCGAGGCAGCCCTTGGGTTGCAAAACAATGGTGTTGGATGCGGTGGTTTCTGGATCTAGTTGAGCGGTGGAATCCGAAACAACTGACGCCGTGAAGGTAGTGGCGGTCTTCATCTTTCCTCCTCCTGCGAACCCCTCACCATACCTGTACTCAGGACGGGGTAGATGCGAGGAAAAAGGGTGCAACGTCTGTGCAAGATAGCTGTAACCATCTTTTTTTTGAACCTGTTTACAGTAATTGTACTTAATTCCTGGAATCAGTTGGTCAGTCCCAGCGCTCGCGATCGAGATTCCTGGTTGTTTAGGGAAATCACCCGTACGTGCCCGTAAGGCTTCGGAGTCGGTTGTTGGCGAGCGCACCTCAAGAAAAGTGTGGCTGCGCTCGGCAACTGGCAGGACAAAATAATGACTTGACAAAATTTACGCTAACTGATGATAATAGCAAACCCTAGAATCAAACTTAAATGTTTGAGGGGTATCACTGCGAAGGCGTGATGTCGATCGCCGGCAAATTTACGGATTTCTGAATTATAGCGTGACTAAAACTCAACCTTTATCCGGGTATACACTGCCAGTATTTGCCTGTGCGGCTGCACTTGCAGCTTTGCGGTGCTTGCGTGAGGGTATTCAGTCTCTAGAGAGCGTATCAGTAAATTTACTGGAACCACAAATAACGGCAGAAATTCCGATCGAGCAGGCGTCTGTACTCAAAACTGGTACGGCTTTAGGCGTGACTCGCTCAGATCCGGGGGACAACCTCGATCTGACTCGCAATACCCCTGTTTGGGCAATGGTGGAATTGGGGAGAGGGGAAGAGGGGGAAAGCGGGAGAGAGGAACAGAGGGAGAGGGGGAGAGAGGGAGAGAATCGGGGAGAGGGAGAGCAGATTGTGATTCTCGGCGGTGAAGGTATAGGGCGTCACACAGTCGGTGGAGGAGCGGCGATCTATGATTACGCAATGCGGCTGCTGCGATCGAATCTGAGCCGAGAACTCGCACCGTCCGAAAAAATTACTGTCACCCTGATTCTGCCGTCAGGGCGCCAACTAGCCACCCGCACTTCTAACGAAGCTTTCGGCGTGGTAGAAGGACTTTCGCTGCTGGGTACAACTGGCATTTCTCAACCGCTGAGCGCCCCGGGACAGTTGGAAGTTTACCGCGAACAACTGCAACAGAAAGCGGAACTGTTTGACACTTTAGTCTTCTGCATCGGCGAAAACGGATTGGATTTGGCGCGACAACTGGGGATTAATCCCGATCGGCTCGTCAAAACCGCTAACTGGCTGGGCCCGCTGCTGGTAGAAGCAGGATATCAGGGCGTGCAATCTATTTTGCTGTTTGGCTATCACGGAAAACTGATGAAATTGGCGGCGGGAATTTTTCACACTCACCACCACCTCGCTGACGGGCGCAGGGAAATTCTCACAGCTTACTGTGCTAAGGCTGGAATGTCCGCTGATGCGTGTTCCGCAATTTTTGCCGCAGCGACGGCGGAAGATGCTCTCGGGCAACTGCGGGCTTTGGACGCCCAAACTGGCAGCAATTGGGTCGATCGAATTTACGGCGACATCGCCCGACAAATAGACTTGCGCTCATCGGATTGCATTTTTACTCACACCAACCGGAGAATCCCCGTGGGATCGGTGATGTTCGGGCGCGATCGCAAAATTATTGTTAAAAGTGACATAGGAGATACATTTTTGACCCAAATTTGTTAATGTAGTGTGAATATCCCTGAATTCTGTTTAAAACATCGGTCAGGGATAATATTTAACAAGTAATAATTCTCTGTCCCTAGACCTTAATTATACTAGGTTGCTTCGGGAAGTTATTTCTGAAGCAATAATTCTATTAATTAGGGTAAGGATCGACGTAAATCTATGCTTGCCCTGTGCCCGATTAATCGACTAACATCGCTGACTGCAATCTAGTATAAATAAGATTTATTCCTAGCGAGAAATGGTGCTTCGCTTTCCTTATAATTGTACTGAGACAGCGACAGATACCTCCGCTACTTTCTGCCCAATTAGCACTTAGCAATTACGCAATAACCGTGACTACTCAAATAGAAACTGAATCAGTCCTCACAAACTCTTTTGTGGAGCAGATAGAGCGCCAGATAATCGTGATTCTCGACTTCGGTTCGCAATATTCCGAACTGATTGCTCGTCGAATTCGCGAAACTCAAGTATATTCAGAAGTTATTTCTTACCGCACTACGGCAGAACAGTTAAAAGCTATCAATCCTAAAGGAATTATTCTTTCAGGAGGCCCGAGTTCTGTATACGATGAAAGAGCTCCCCAATGCGACCCAGAAATTTGGAATTTGGGAATACCGGTGTTGGGAGTGTGTTATGGGATGCAGTTGATGGTAAAGCAGCTCGGAGGAACTGTTGAGCGGGCTAAGTTAGCCGAATACGGCAAGGCATCGCTATTTATTGACGATCCTACGGATTTGCTGACAAATGTCGAAGAAGGCAGCACGATGTGGATGAGTCACGGAGACTCCTGTTCCGAGTTGCCGTCGGGTTTTGAGATCCTCGCTCACACGGACAATACTCCGTCTGCTGCTGTTGCTAACCACGAGAAAAATTTGTACGGCGTTCAGTTCCATCCAGAAGTAGTTCACTCGATCGGGGGAATAGCTTTAATTCGCAATTTTGTTTACCACATTTGCGAGTGCGAACCGACTTGGACGACTGCTACTTTTGTGGATCAATCGATTCGCGAAATTCGAGAGCAAGTCGGAGAGAAACGAGTGTTGCTGGCTCTATCGGGCGGTGTAGATTCTTCTACTTTGGCTTTCTTGCTGCACAAGGCGATCGGCGACCAACTTACCTGTATGTTTATCGACCAAGGGTTTATGCGGAAGTATGAACCAGAACGGTTGGTAAAATTATTTAAAGAGCAATTCCACATTGACGTTGAGTATGTTAATGCTCGCGAACGCTTTTTAGCTCAACTTGAAGGGATTACCGATCCGGAAGTAAAACGCAAGCGGATCGGTCACGAATTTATCAACGTATTTGAAGAAGAATCGAAGCGTCTGGGCCCCTTCGACTACCTGGCACAAGGTACTCTTTATCCTGATGTGATTGAGTCGGCTGACACTAATGCAGACCCGAAAAGCGGCGAGCGAGTTGCTGTTAAAATTAAAAGCCACCACAACGTCGGCGGTTTGCCGAAAGATTTGCGATTTAAGCTGATTGAACCGCTGCGAAAACTGTTTAAGGATGAAGTGCGAAAAGTCGGCCGGTCGATCGGGCTTCCCGAAGAAATCGTGAACCGACAACCTTTCCCCGGCCCGGGATTGGCGATTCGGATTATAGGAGAAGTTACCGCAGAGAGACTAAATATTTTGCGAGATGCTGACTTCATTGTTCGCCAAGAAATTAACCGCCACGGATTGTACGGTGAACTTTGGCAAGCTTTTGCAGTTTTGCTACCGATTCGCAGTGTAGGGGTGATGGGCGATCAGCGCACTTATGCTTACCCGATCGTTCTGCGATTTATTAAGAGTGAAGACGGGATGACGGCTGATTGGGCGCGGGTTCCTTACGATTTGTTGGAACTGATCTCGAACCGGATTGTGAATGAGGTTAAGGGGGTGAACCGGGTGGTTTACGATATTACTTCTAAGCCGCCGGGAACGATCGAGTGGGAGTGATTTGTAGTTAGGGGCGGGTTTAGGAGATTGTGGGTTTTAGGCAATTATTGTGGGTGAAACCCGCCCTTTGTATCTACAGAAATCGCTTTCAGGGGAAGGGATCTGTACGGTCTGAACAACTAGATTAATCATTGTTTGATTCCTCTGTTCGCTGCGAAATTTGCTGCTGCGTACTTTGGGCTAACTTTTGTTCGTAAGACTCCAGCCCTTTGGTAACTAGGATTCGCAACACAGCCGACAGGGCTCGATCGGCTAACTCTGGCAAAGCCGAAACAGCCGTAATTCTTTCGCGCAATCCTTTTATGTCTACAGTTGTTCTGTCGGGTTTAGTCATCTTTTCAGTGTATCGCATTACATCAGCCCGAACAATAACGATTAATATTGATGCAGATTGATGCAGATTGATGCAGAGATGTTATAGTAGCCTCAGACAACAAAAACCAAACCCCCACCGCTTCTGACTCCAATCTAGACACGGCAGGGGTTTGGACTCCCAAATTCAGGAGGATACTCTATGATATCAACTTCCAAGTCAGTCCCGAAACTGCTGCGAGAAAAGATTCCCGATGTCCCTGTTAACAAGCAACCCGTCCGCTTGCTGGCCTGTGGCCTTCCCAAAGGCGTAGACAGCATGATTCACCAGTTGCACGTCAAAGGTGTTGCAGAAGTTTGGGAGTGGAGTCCGCCGATACCGTCACCTGTGGGCGGTGAAGTAATTCGGATTTTGATTCGCTATTTTGCCGAGTCATACTTGGGGGCGATCGCATTTTTTCTGGTGCGTGCGATCGCCCCTTAACCGATCGGTTAATCTAAAGTTAATGCGAACCAAAGTTAGATTTCTCGATCGAACAGCGTGAAGTCGCGTCTTTTCGATCGACAAATTGCTCCCGATTTTACCTGCAGCTAGGAAACGAGCAACTATGTATCAAACCGAACAGTCTCCAACCCCGAAAAACGTACTCCCAACGATGTACGATCTCAACAGCGAACACCCGGAGGATTCAGGTTTGCCCGATCTATTTCATCTTTGGCAATCCCGCTGCCTGGAATATACTTTTAGCCCGTCCAATTATCCGATCGATCGAGTATTTGTTGCCAGCGACTTAAATCTATACTTTGATGTGAGCCACACTCAGTGGTACAAAAGGCCTGATTGGTTTGGCGTGGTTGGCGTTGACAGGCTTTACCAACAGCAAGAGTTGCGGAAATCCTACGTTATTTGGCAAGAAGAAGTCAGTCCTTTTGTGGTAGTGGAACTGGTGTCGCCGGGAACAGAAAACGAAGATTTAGGACAAACAGTCAGAGGGCTTGCTCAACCTCCGACTAAATGGCAAGTTTACGAACAGATTCTGAGAGTTCCTTACTATATAGTATTTGATGGAGCAACCAATAACCTCCGGGCTTTTGTGTTAGCGGGCGATCGCTATGAAGAATTAATTTTAACAGAGTCGCGGGTTTGGATGCCGGAGATCGAATTGGGTTTGGGAATTTGGCAAGGTGCTTTTGAAGGTCTTGAGCGATCGTGGCTGCGCTGGTATGATGCGAGTGGCAGTTGGATTCCGACTCCAACCGAGCAAGAATGCCAGCAAAAAGAACTCGCTCAGCAGCAAACCGAACAACAACGTCAGGAAAAAGAACTCGCTCAGCAGCAAACCGAACAACAACGCCAGCGAGCAGAGCGTTTAGCCGAGAGGTTAAGGGCAATGGGGATTAATCCAGATGAAGTGTAGTTGAGAACCGAAAATGTCACGCAAAAAGAATGTTTAATTGCGATAGCCAATTTCATCATCCAGCAGCAATTCGCACTGTTGAAACACGTAATTGATCGCGGCAAAAAGCCGATCTAATTCTTGAATTGTATAAAACGTTTGATTGCGAGTAAAAACATTAGATTTGAGTTTACCTAACTGCCAGACTCCCCCATTTGATACAATTCCAAAAACATCTTGCTCTGAGTTTTCATTCAGTCGCTGTGCGGCAATCATTTCAGCCAAACACTGCGCCCATCCATTTTCAAAGTTATCTTGTTTCGCTTCAACTAACAGAAAGTAAGGTTGTTCAAAGACGACTTTTCCTAATGAAGAACGTTTGGCCAAAATATATTCAGGAAATCCCGAAAGATATTGATCGTAGGTGAGAGATTGATGGCTCCACAAAACAAACCCGCTGTAATAGCGCTTCCAAACTTCTTTGAGCACTGGATAAATTAAATTTTCGCAAATTGCAAATTTAGAATTGTCAACGACTCCCTCTCGCATTGTAAATTCTAAATCTTCTCGAAAATAGTCAGAGACATGAAACTCTGTTTCTACTATAAAATTAGATTCGGTGTAGGTAATCTGAAATTCTTTGAGGACTGAACCGACGGTTTTATAAGCACTGAAGGGCATGATCGCTTACCAAATTTAGGTTGCGTATTTTATTGAGATGATTTTAGCATGGGAAAAGGGCGATCGGTTTCCGCTTCAGGCTTTCAATTCTGGCTTGTGGCTTCAGCATCTAGTAGCAATTCGCACTGTTGAAACACGTAATTGATAGCAGCGAAAAGTTTGTCTAATTCTTGAATTGTATAAAACATTTGATTGCGAGTAAAAACATTAGATTTAAGTTTGCCTAACTGCCAGCGATCGCCATTTGAGACAATCCCAAAGACTTCTTGCTCTGAGTTTTCATTCAGTCGCTGTGCGGCAATCATTTCCACCATACACTGCGCCCATCCCGCCTCAAAATTATCCTGTTTGGCTTCAACTAACAAAAAGTAAGGCTTGTCAAATACAACATTTCCCAACGGAGACTTTTTCGCTAATATATACTCGGGAAATCCTGATAGATTTTCGTCATAGGTTAAGGATTTGTGACTCCACAATATAAACTTTTGGCGATATTGCTTCCAAACTTCCTTTAAAACTGGATAAATCAGATTTTCGCAAATGGCATATTCCGAACAGTCCGCTGCACCATCTTGCATGACTATTTCCAAGTCTTCTCGAAAGTAATCGGGGATGTTTAACTCAGTTTCAATAATAAAGTTAGATTTGGTGTAGGTAATCTGAAATTCTTTGACAACAGAATCGATGGTTTTGTAAGCGCTGAATGGCATAATCACTTACCAAATTTAGGTTAGGTATTTTATTGAGATGATTTTAGTATGGGAAAGGGCGATCGCTTTTGGTGGGAAGAGCGATCGCCTTGACAAAAATTTATTCTTCAGTCTATTTATCTGGCAATAGTTCCTTGCTAATTGTCTCGAATTTAAGAGATAGTGATACAACTTTTTCTTTAAGCCTGCCAGCAGTCTGAGGTTGATTATTCATGCCACAATGAGCAATATCATTACGCAACTCTGGCATTTGATTCCAAATATTAACCAATTCATTTGCTAGGGGTAATGCTTCAAACAGCTTGTCGTACTCAGTTGCAGTAATTTTACGACGTTTATCTTCAGGTTTGCGGTGTTCAGCAGCATTATTGAGAACGTCTTCTGCATATTTTCGACCTTTATTTTTGTCAAACATATATTTACCGAGTCCCAAACTCAGCACTAACAAAGAAACTAACCATTCACGAGCTAAGGTGACAGCCTGTACAATTTTATCCTTTTGGATATACCATTGAATCATCTGCAATTGTAGTCGCAGATTCTCGCTTAATGCTGCTTCATCTTTAGGATTTTCGAGAGCAAATTGTCCGTACTGTTGAACTACCTTGTCTGATAAAAGTGAAAATGGTTTAGCTCTATCGGCAAAACTTGGTGCAGCTTCCTTGAGAAGTTGTTCTAACTTAGTAGCCGATTGCATCGTCTCAATTGGTCTAGTTACACTTAAAGCTAGAGAGATATTCTCAATTGCTTCAACCGACTTTTTAAGATTGTCTCTAATTTGTCTGCTAGATGGAATTTCGCTTAGTTCAGAATTTGATGGTATAGCACTTTTAAGTAACTTAGCTAGTTCTCGTCCGTCTCCTATTTTGACAAATTGATTAGTGGCTGTAATCCAATCAATCATTGACACAAATTCAGATAGGTCAATGACAGGCGCTGGTACGTTATTTTTGCTGTCGCTTAACTCAGGAGCACCATAGTAAATAGCTGCAATTGTTACGTTTTTAGCGGCTTTGAGGTAAGCAGCGAATAAAAATACGAGAAAAGGGAGCGATCGGAGTCCGTGAGTAATATCAAAAATTACGCGATCGTCTTCATCAACATATTGAGTGATGATTTTAAAAGTTTCCCACATTTCCTCCGTAGTTCTACCAGTTGGGATATCAATCGGCTTGATACGCGCATCTCCTAGTGCTTCTAATAGAGGCCAAGTAGTTGCTTTTGCTTCTTCTGTGACGCACACTAACATAGTGTCATATTTACAAAACTGGTGCAGTGCTTCAGCAAATACTTGACCTTTGTAGGTGCTATCGTTATGACTGTAAATAGTTTCTCTTGGATATTTACCTAAAAATGTAATGATTTTTGTAATGATTTTTGTTTGACTCATTGCTAAGCTCCTTAATCTAGTTTAATCTTGGTTTGACCCATTCCCAAACGGGTTTTAATTCCCGTACCTGCATACTGACTGTATTGAATCAGTAAATTCCCTACATTAGCCAGCAAAGCATCAGTGCGGTAAGGAATTTGCAGCGTTACTTTGCCAACAAACCCATTTACATATCCTCTCGGCAACTGGTGCGATCGCGTTTGAATGTTGTGGTGTTTTAATAAAACAGCCTGACTCAAATAAGCGATTAATTCATCACTCCCCAAATAAACAGGAGCAAAGTGATTCCACCTTTCTAACCAACTGCGAAACATCTGATTGGGAACGGGTAAAGCTAAGTGCGTAGAACCTTGCGCGAAAGCAGTCGGAGTTGTAAATTTAAGGTCGAAGCGGCGGACGGGTTCGGGTTCATTGGCTACAAGTTCTGTGTAAAGTTGTTCGTAGCTGCTGATTTCATCTTCTCGATTAATTATATCAAATTTAGCACCTAGAAATTCGAGAGATGGTGAGAGATTTAAGGAGGCGATCGCTTTTGCAGCATTTTCCTGCAAGCCAGACAAAGACAAGGTATAAAACTCATCTGGTGTAAACGTCTGAAAATCTTTTGAAACTTGGTAGAAACCCTGAATTCCTGAAAAACTTACAGAAGGTACAGCCTCACTCCCGACTTCTAAGTCTAATCGGCGATGCAACTCCTTCACCAATTCTAAATGGTAGGCGCGCGGCAAAAGAGCGGGTTCGGATACAGTTAATGTCCAGGTAGAACGAATTAGCATGGCTTAAACTTTACCCATCCAGGTACATATTTGATATCGCCCTTATGATCTACAACAGTCCGCCGCGATTTTGGTGCTTCAAAACCCGGTGCTTTGCTTCCGCAAGTATCACGGATTTCTGCTACCAATTTCTCATCAAGACATAAACTAACCGTAGTTCCCAACATTCCGCTTGCCCAACCAACCCTTAAGCTATAAGGGCACTCAGTCGGTTCGTATAGTTCCTGAATATAGCTGAAATTTAAGTCTTTACCTTGAGAGCGATTATTTTTGATATCCTCCCAATAATCGTGTTCAGCATCCCATTGCTCTTGAGCAAACTCTTGACAAATTTTCAGCAGTTCATCCAGATTTTTAAACGGTATTTGCATCCCTTCGTTGTGAGTGAACCATTGCAGCATTTCCGTATCCAGACTGATGGTAAATTCAGTCTGCACGTTGCGAACCATTTCCGCATAAATCGGAGCGCGATATTTTGCCTTATAATCTGGAAAGCGGCTGGAGACAATAACTTCAGCAACTATAGGTAAGTTAAAAAATACATTCTTTCCTTGCTTAGTGACTCTTTTGAATTCTAGCAAAGGCTGAGAATCGGTGACTTTAATGGCTCGCATAAAGTCCGTGTTAGGCCCAATTTTGCTTTTGACCGATCGCCCTTGATATGATAGCTCAAAATCAGTGAATAAACTATCCATGAAGAGTCGATCGTCAGTAAATTTTGCATTGTGTTTGATTGCTCCCATGCTATCATGTAGCCTAGCCTCTATCTCGCTAACTCGGTTTGAAAATGGTATTGACAAGGGGACGCGATAATCTACTTCGCGTTTGAGAAGATGGTAGGCGATCGCAGTCCGAATCGCACCCTTAATTGAAGAACCGGGAATGTAACGCTGTCCGAATCCATTACGAATCATCGGACGCAAATCGGTAATTGTTTCATCAGTCCAGTTGCGATTGATACCAGTTTTGGGAAAAATTAGTTCACCATCGAATTTTTTAGTTTGCCAGTTGTCACCAAAAGCATCTTTTAGCAGCGAGGTAATTTCTTCTCGCTCTTCTATTCGGCGAATATACTCCTGTAACTTTCCTCTCTGGTTTAAGGCTTTAGCTAAAGCTTCTCGATCTGGTAAATAAACGCGATCGCTCGTTTGTACATATTCAAACCAACTCAGTTGAGACACTTCCGAACCAATATGCAGAATCGGACTGGTAAGCTGGATACACTTCGTTTCATAAACTTCTGGTTTACTAAGAGTATTTTCGGAAGTAGAAACCATGATTTTTAGTTACTTTGTACTTGAATGGGTAAGCTCAAACTAATGCCACTCCGATAAATCTGATGATGCCTAAAACCATCTGGTGTTACATTTGCTAATTTTCCTTGTGGTTTAAGAGGAAAAACTGAACCTTCAGCAAACATTTGTAATGACTTGCGACGACGCTGACTGCCAGAGGGAGAAGATGAAATCCATCCGCCTCGCTTTTGTAATTCATAGCTGGCATTTTCCAAGCAACCGCTAGGTAAAGGATTTTCCCAAAAAAGACTGATAAGACTGTAATAGTTTTTGCTAGGGAATTCGATAACTTGTTTCCAAGGCAGGGTTAACTCGTCTGGTTCAACCTTAAACTGTCCCGCACCGCTAGAACGTTCGCCACCTAATCCTTCTTCACCTAGAAAGTTTAAAACTGCTAAGAAAGTATTCGCTATATTTTGGTTATCAAATTCAGCTACAAAATATAACCCTGAATTTTCTGCAAATTTAACAAATCCTGTAGAATAGAGGTTAGTAGCTCTTGTGGTGCGATCGACTGCTATTTTGGGAATTTTTGCTTTTTTAGAAGCTTCACCGCAGTCAAAAGTGCCTGCTTTTTGTAAATCGCCATTTGCTTGACCTTTTGTTTTGGCGATTAGTTCTAGGCGATCACTTTCTATAAATCCTTTTCCTTGATACCATCGCTGCCAGATTTCCAGAGGAAGATAGTTTAACTTCTTGTAAGCTTTGGTAAACTCAAAATCATCTTCGGGATAGTTAATTGGTCGCTGCAAAGGACGGGGTAGATAGTAAATTGGTTTACCATCTACTTGCCGATAAGTAAAGGTAGAACTCAGACGAAATGAAGGTTCTTCTTGAATTTCTCTCAACAACCCCTCAACCACGACTTGGCCAAATAATCGAGCATAAACACTCACCCATGCACTAAACAGTGTGTCTGAATGGACTCGTTCGCTGGTTTCTTCTATCCCGATTCCCAACTCGCCAAAGTGAACGGGGTTGCGCCCAAAGTTGAGTTTGAATAATTTCCAGATCCTCATTTTTGACATCCCTATGGTAAAAGTTTCTGAATTTCATCAAACCTTTCTGATAACTTTGTTGTATCCTCGATTGGTTCAGGTAGTTCATTGCAAGATGGTAAACTCAGCGCACTACTTCCTTCTTCGTTAATGCTATGATAATCTCGGTAGCAAAATTCTAATTTTTGAAATTTAATCTTGCCATAGCCACGAGAACCATGTCCCCCTAAAGCATCATCTTCCAGAACCAGGATTGCACGCAAAATATTTCTCAAATCTTCTCGTGCCTGAGTAGCATCTTCAACTGTATAAACCATCTCAAACAGGAATTTGGCACCTTTCGGAACTCGCTCTACTTGTCTGGGATTTGCTGCTGCTGTGACGCGATCGAGTCCATTTTCAAACTTCCACTCTGTCATGTATAATCCAGTATCAATGCTTTCGAGTTCTTTAGCAGAGTCTTCAATTAAATGGCAGTCACGAACAATTAAACGCGCTGGTGCATTACGTCCTGTAATTTTTGAATATGCCTTGCCATCAATCTGCTTTGACTCACTTTTATCCTCAAGCAGTTCTTCTCGACGAGCTATTTCGGTTTCAATCCAGCACTTTACACCAGTAGATCCAAAAACACGAGAGACTTCGCAAGTTCTTGCTCCTTGAAATTTGACGTATTGTGCGTCTATCTCTGTAACTCCATCCACTAAGTCACCACTTTCATAGCGATAAGTATCTCGGCTTCCTTTACGATTTAATGGTTTATTCAGAAGCCGTTCTAAAATAGAGCGCAGTTTTCCTTTGATTGATGAACCAGGTAAATAAGGATGTTGAGTGATGGGATCGCGAATGACGGGTTTATCGAGTCCACCAATGTTGAGTGCTTCACCACCACCACCTATGTGCAGTCCTGTTTCTACTATAAGAATGCTTTTGACATGAAGCTTGCCAAGAAGTTGCTTTTGAGGTCTGTCAGTCGTTGATACGGTCATTGATCTTTTCCTCCTGCTGCTTTGTGATAAGCGACGATTGATTCAACAAGTTGAACGAGACGATTAAAATCCTCTAAACGTTCTAAGTCATTACCAGTAACACCAGTCTGTTTAATGGCTGCTTCCAAAACTTTTTTCAAAGGTTCCACTGGATCGCTATCCTTCTTTTTTTGTCTAGCTGCCGCATAGGCTAGTTGATATCTTAGAATATGTAATTCATCTCTATGATTCTCGGAAAATCCAGTGTTTTTTCTCTGCTGCACTTTAAAACGGTTAATGGCATCTAAAAATTTACGAATTTGGTTAGTCTTCAATCCTTTATCCCCTTTAACTGCAAGGATTTTTCCTAACTCGTTTGTATCTTCAACTATCTCTCGAATTTTATACTCCCTCAGCCCTATCTTGAACCCATCAATTTTTTTTACCATTGTGGTCACGATATCTTCATTTCTTTGTCCTTCAGCAGTTATATCGTGTTGCTTCGCTCGATTTTGACTATTACTAGAAGAAGGTTGATTTGAGCGATCACTTCTCGGTGAAGGATTAGGTTTGTTTGGTAATTGTGCCATAGTTAGTTCTCTTCAAAAATGTGTTTGGTTTTAATCGTTATTTGAGTCATGGCTATCTTTTCGAGTGAGTAGTTCTATCCAAGTTGCGAGCGCTTGAAAATAAGGTGCATTATACGGACTCTTTAATGATTTACGGAAATCATCATCATCCAACACTTTCTTAGGTAATCGAGCTAAAGTATAAGCAACTTTGGGCAAGTGCAGATAATAGCGAATATCTTGCTCTTGATTTTGATAATGTCGTTGTTTTCGTTTTTCCTTAATCTCCTTAATCATGTGATTTTGAACTTGAGCAGTGTTGAGTAGATTTCTGACAAAGCTTCGAGAATAGTTATTGTCTATATTATAGAGTTTCTGGACAAAAGGTAAAATGCCAAACAAACTAGGTAATTTTTCTGGATTTAGATACTTGATTGTTTCTTCTATAACCTTTACCTTAACTGATCCCAACCATTCATCCCATTTAAATACCTCTCCAAATAATCCTAAACTATCTCTACCGTTTCCTTTTGCAGCTTCCTCCGCTGCACCTGATTCACTAGCTGCTTGATACAAGGGAAACTTGATATCGTTGATACTGATTCCACCCGATAAAGTGATATCTTGATTGTTACCCGTGTAAGCTCGAAAAGCTTGATAAACATCAAAGGCAAATTCAACGACTTGGTTCCAAGCGCCGCTGACAAATAAATCATCACCTCCTGCATAAATAAATACTACTTCAAGACGTGATTTTCCTGTTAAATACTTAGGATTTTGTAATGATTCTATAAAATTGGTATTCCGATTTTTGGCCAAGCTGTTGAGGTAAGTTTTAAAGAAATAACTCATCTGGCGGGAAAGTCCAGCTAATCTGGGCAATGAGTGTTTCTTTCCTAAACCTTTAGCAAAAATTTTGCCTAGATTGTCAACATCCATCCGCAAATATCCTACTCGCTTAATACCTTCCGACTTTTCTGCTAACTCTCCCGCACGCATTGTTGTACCGGGTTCTTTTAGGCTTTCTCTTGCATAGTTACCCAATAATAAAGGTGCTGAATTGCGAAAATGACGAAATTGATAATGTTGAACTTCCCAGTCGTTAACTAATAATGCTGTATCGGCATCCTGAATAATTTGCTTCCAGCTTGAAAAAATGTGATAGTATCTCTGGCCTGTTGGCAAAGCCAAACTAATTGTATGCGTATCACTTTGTATTTGTTGTTCAGAAGAACGGATAATTACCTCAGTTTTTAACAATTTACTCCCCAAATCAAACATCTCCCGACAAGTGGGACAAGCTAATACAGAATCTACCTCATTTCGATTTAGTATATCTAAATCTTCCGTATCGTCTCGATGACAAACTCGGCATTTTTGTTCGTAGCTAATTTTAAGAGCGAGTAAATCACCAATTTCGTTAGAAAATTTACGAGACTTTTGTTTGTTTACTTGTTTGATAGCGTTATTCCAACGATTTGCAAAGTTAGCGTTCGCTACATCTGCGACGGGGAAAGGTTCTGAGACAGCTAAAGCCAAGAAAATTTTAGCTTGAAATTTCCCAAGCAACCATTTATTGAAATCAGTTTGTACTTGCCCAACAACAGTTTTAGTCTTTTCAGTAGCCGGTGCTAACAAATACAAGTTTCCACCACCAGCATAGATAACACTGGTACGCGGTAAATTTAGCTTTTCCAAAAGTTGCTGCACAATTTCTTCTGCTACTAATTCCAGATAAAAACTTCTGGCACGGAGAGATTTAAGCGCTCCATCAGAAGAGATAGTGTAAATAAAATTTTGAATTCCCGATAAATCGCCGGCAATTAAACAAATGTTATCTGCTTTTGGATTGTGAGCGATCGCACAAGCAACAGCCGCAGTCGATCGCGCCATATCTATAAAAGCAATATTCCCCTCGCCAAAGCTGAGACAAGAACCATACTTCTCTAAGATCAGAGTTAGCAGCGATAAGTTTTGCCAGTTTTGTTCTCCAATATTTTCTAACTCTTGTTTGACAATGATTTTATATGTTTTTAAATCAGGATGTTCTGTCAACGGGTAAGGAATAGATGGGTAAGAATCATCGCTAGCATGAATAGCCACTGCCGGACAATAGTGTTGCTTATTTCGTTCGTTATCCTCTGAAAACTTGACAGCATCAAATAGCAACTCCAAGTAACTTATGTGCGTATCGTCCTGCCATGACAATAATCCTTTCGCTTTAGTCACGGCTGGATTTTCAGTTAAAAACTGACATCCATCGGGTAATGTGGCCTCAGCCCAATCTGCTAAAGCGCAGATAGCTTGCTGAATAACTTGGAGAGCAACTTCTTGTGATGTCATATCTAAAACTTCCTCAATTACCTAGCGAACTATCAATCAACTAAGTCACCCAAATTATACTCAGGATTGTGAGTAATAGCAATTACATATTTTTCCAATTTGGGATCGAAAACTCCAACTGCACCGTAAATATGAGAAACTTTGTGAACCAAAACACAAGCTACAGGTACAGATGCCGGCCCATTAATTTTAATTAGCCGGCCTCCCGACAATTCCCCAGAATTGCTCATTTCTGCCAAACGAGCCGCCGCATCTCGCACAATTTGGTCGTTTTGAGCAGCTTCTCCAAATCCAATTTTTAACACTTCACCCTGAAGTTCAATCTTGTAAGTAGTCATCAGCTATTCCCACTCGATCTCCCGGATTATTGCATACTATCGGAAACACCCCCTTCCGATCGCCCTTACGCTATAAAACACAATTTAAATCCCTCAACCCACCATGAACCCAACATTTCGCAATCCGCCACACCCCAGACTCCTAGAGGATTTCGCCAACGGAACTCTCGACCAAATGCAAAATCTCACCCGCGCCATCAGGTTATGGGTTTTGGTAAGTTGGCTGTACAGCGACGAGGGATATATTGCCCTTAGCAGTCCCTTTACCTATGCTGATTGGCGCGAAGCTTTCTTTGGCAAAAATTACAAAGATGAAAAGCAGGAAGATATTCTTAACTATTCAGACCCGAATTGTGCTTGCAACAAAACAACGCAACAGTGGTTGACAAAATGGAATGTATCTGTAAATCAGTGGCGGCATTCTTTGCAAAAACAAATAGCTATTGCCGATGCTGATTTAGACAAGCTCTTAGCAGAAAAGTTATTCGCTCAGGTACGAAAATCGCTGCAAAATGACTTCGATTTCTTGGTAAGTCGGAATTTGCTGCAACGGTTAACCAGCGTGACGGGTAGAAGTAAAAACTACCGCCGAGTTGAACAAATACCGCCAATTTCCCGTCTAACAGAAAACCCCAATACAGACAGCAATTTGACTCCAAAAACACAGGCTTATCTCGCTGCTACTTTGGGGATGTTTAGTTTTCTCGACCCAAGTTTGCCTTTATTAGCCGACCAATTTTCAGAAGAGGTAGTTGATGAAGATAATCACCGCGTCTTTTTGTACGTTGATTATCTCGTACCCGAATCTAGTCCCATGCAAGATGCTGTCGATCAATTTCAGAGCGATTTGCAGGAAATGTGGGATTCTCAAAATATCGCTCCTTTGCTATTAACTTATCGCAGCGCTCATCAAAATCAGATTAAAGAGTGCGTTGTTTATCCTGTTTGTATTTACTTTATGGATCGAGCTAAATATTTGTGTGCCTACGGCAGCACCCCCAGAGGTGAAATTAATTGGTACAAATATCGGCTCGATCGCATTATTTCAAAACGTCTAGAATCCTTGGATTGGCAAGATTCTCGGGTTCCGCAATTACTCAAGGAAAAATATCAGGAAAATAACCTGCCAACTCCCAAAACAGTTAACGATATGTTAAAAGAAGCTTGGGGCTGCGATTTTTATAAAGAAACTGCACTGATGGTATTGCGGTTCGATCGCACTTTTCATCAAAGTTATATGCAGGGAATCAGCATTCACCATACCTGTACCGCCATAGATATCGATCGCGCCGCCACATTAATCAAACAATACACTCCCAACCCAGAACACCGATCGGCACTTTTACAAATCCTCCAGTCTCGCCCAACCGACGATGCTTACTACCAAGTCACTTACCGAGAGACAGACTACTACCCGCTGAGGTGGTTGCGCGCTTTAGGTTCAGAAGTCGAAATTCTGCTACCTTGGAACTTGCGACAGAAAATGGCCGTAGAAATCCAAAAAACTCGGAACTTGTACCAATAGTCTCTTGCCCGATAATTATCAAAGCTATTGTGGAAAACTTGCCGATTTCTGTGGAAAACCCCCCTTTTCCTGTGGAAAACTAGCAATAAATTAAGTGCGATCGCTCTAACCCGATTGATAGGATTTAAAAAATTGGAGGAATTGCGGTAAGTAAAAATACTTTCCCGATTCTTCAATTAATCCCTGTATCCGTGTCAAAATCACTGGTTGTTCCTTCATTTTTCAGAATCGTAGCTAATTTGGTCGGACTCGTAAGCCGGCGGCTCAACGTGAATTAAGATGCGTACAGGGCTGAAACGTTCTTCCAAACGGGCTTCTACTTTTTCTGTAATCCGGTGAGCTGTTTCTACATCGACAGCATCCACAATCATGTGCATCTCAATAAATACTTGACGCCCTACAACGCCACGGGAGGCGATCGAGTGACAGTTGACAACCCCCGGTACATCGATCGCGATCGCGTGAATAATCTCCGGTGTGATCGCCATTTCATCCACCAACCAAGGCAGATTTTCCCTTAAAACCTTCCAACCGCTGCTAAACACCAAAACAGCCACAGGAAAAGACAAAAACACATCCAGGAATTGCAGTTGAGGTATATTCCAAACCTGCCCTTGCCAAACACCGATCAACCCGCCGATGACCATAATTGTCACCCAAACATCGCTCATCGTGTGCTGAGCGTCAGCCACTAAAATCGCGCTACCGAGACGTTGGCCAACTCTGCGCTCGTAAAAAGTGACAAAAATATTAATCCCCAGTACAATCAGCAAAATCCACAGTTCATTTGGCGATATTTTGACAACTGTGCCACCTTTGAGCAGCCTTTCGACAGCACCGCTGAGAATTTCAAAACAGGCAATTCCCAGAAAAGCAGCAATTCCCAGAGCTCCGAGAGCGTCAAATTTTTGGTGTCCGTAGGGATGATCGCGATCGGGCTGCGGGTTGGCATAATGATTAGTTACCAATCCTAAAATATTATTAGCGCTGTCCGTGACACTGTGCAAAGCATCTGCCAGCAAACTGAGAGAACCAGTCAGCCATCCCACGGCTGCTTTAATTGCCATCACCAGCAAGTTTAGCAATAAGGTAATTATTAAAACCTTGCGGACTTCGGAACGGTTATCGGCAACCATAAAATCTCCTCGATCGGCCGTCAAGTTTTCTGGTTTCTAGTTTAAAGCTTATCAAGTCATCACAGGTTAAAAGTATTGCGGAATCTAGCTTGCGACTAGATTTATATTCATTAATTTAGCCTAGCTTCTTGAGATAAATTTTAATTAATAGCATTCTCGCAGTCCAATTGAGCGGGAATGTACTTCTTTTGGGTTACTATATCTTTTATCATTAACAATTGTATGTTAAATTTCATTGCCCATGTCTCTTTCTCCGCTGACACTGAATTTAGTCGAAGGTTCTGTCTCCTTTAGCTTTTCTCCGCAAGCCGCGCGGGATTTGCAAAACGAAATTGCAGCTTTGATGGAAAGCTTGAAAGCTGTAGCAGCCAAAACCGCTGGCGCTAAAGCTTCTCCCCAGAAACCCATGGAATATCGCTATGCAGGGGATGTATTTTTGGAAGTTTTCTGCAACCCGAATATCTGGCCAACTCCTTTTGCTGCGAAAGTGCTGATTACGGTTCGGGACGATCGCGTGCGCGTGACCACCGAAGCCGAACTCAGCCGCCTGCGCGACGATCTCGCTCAGTATATCGAACAAGTCGGTTGAGATTCTCAACCTGAAACGCTCTTGTTTTAGATTCCCGACTTCTTGAATAAGAACAGGCTTTCGGGCCTGTGAAGCGAAGAGTTAATTTTCTTGTGGGGAGTAGGGGTTGGGCTTCTAGCCGGCCCCTAAAAGGCTGATTGAAAGGGGATAGCTATCTGCCGGCGAAGCCGACCATTCCCACATTGAACCTGCATAATTCTTAGCACAAAATCCCACATTTGTCAAGACGCAAGTCAACCATGCAGAGCGAATTCCCCCGGAGCAATAACTCACAATTTGAGTTGACTGCGAAACTCCTTTTTGCTGCAAAATAGCGACAATTTCCCCGCGAGCCAGCAGTTTTCCCTGTTTGTCCATTAACTGTTTGTAATAGAGGTGAACCGCACCGGGAATGTGGCCGCCCCGCTGTTCTCCGTAAGGCGTTTTACCTGCATATTCTCGCCGCTCTCTGGCGTCGATAACTACTAAATTATCATTGCCTAAAATAGCTTTCAACTCATCCCGCTGAATTTCCCAATTCGAGCGGCGAGATATTACAAAATCTCCAGTTTTCGGTGGAGTCTTTGTAGCTTTTACTCGATTAATTCCACCTTTGATAAAGGCTCGATATCCTCCATCGACAAAAACGGCTTTTTCGTGTCCCAAAGTCCGCAACATCCAAACAATTCGCCCGTCTTCGCCCCACCCTTTCATGGAATCGGCAACGACGATGACAGGTTTGTCTTGATAAATGCCAATTGCTTGCAGTTTTTGAGTTAAAACTGTGTTATTTTCGATAATTTTTCCCTTGTGGGGAAAGTCAGATCGCGAAAATTCCTGCCAAGTTACGGGAATAGCTGGTCGGAGACGGCAAAACCACTTTAAAATAGGTTCGCGAGCATCTAGAAGAGTAGCTTCTTGTTCCAGCAATTGCTTAGCTAAATCTGCATTTACTATCCAGTTATTTGCTAAATTACCCAGTAAATTAGACATAATTTATTTATTGAGTAACTTTGGCTGTATTAGCACCGCAGGCTAAAACCCCTTTGGTATTAGTTGGATTAGCTGGTTTAATTTTGCCAGTGGCTGCATTTAGACACAAGATAGTTTGGGTTTTGTTTCCCACCAAAAAGACTCCCCCCACAAAACTTTTTAGATTAGCTTGCTTCGAGACTCCGTAGTTAAATACAGCACCTTTTTTCACCATGCCGATCGAGTAGCTGTAATTGGCTGCGTCAGGTTTAATTTGGAGACCCATATAAACCAATAGATTGGAAACAGAACTTGTAAAACCTGCTTTTTCAGAATAGTAAACTTGCTGAGCTTTATTCATCGAACCCACAAATTTTTTGGCTTCTGCTTCCTTAGCTTTAAGCGTTGGTGAAACTTGAGCTTCCGAGACTGGACTGAAAACAACTGGCAGAGTTAGAGCTGCGATTGCAACTTTGAACTGCCAGTTGCTGCTGCTATAAATCCTGCTTAATTTCACAGAAACCAGGTGGAATGAGCGGTTGAAGAACATATAATTAAACTAATTGTTTTGCCTGAAACTGTTTCAATGCCCCAGGAGCAACCGTGCCGTGTTCTGTAATAATTCCTGAGATTAATTCCGCAGGAGTTACGTCAAAAGCGGGATTGTAAAACTCGACTCCCACAGGACAAATTCGCGTAGTTCCAACTTGATACATTTCAACTGGATCGCGTTGTTCAATGGGGATTTTGCTGCCGTCTGAAAGTTCAAAATCAATTGTTGACAGAGGCGCAGCGACAAAAAACGGGACGTTGTGAGCTTTGGCAACAATTGCTAAACTGTAAGTGCCAATTTTATTGGCAGCGTCGCCGTTAGCAGCGATTCTATCTGCACCGACAACTACCGCGTGAATCATGCCGAGTTTCATGCAGTGAGCGGCCATATTGTCGGCTATTAATGTCACGGGAATTCCTTCTTGCACGCATTCCCAAGTGGTGAGTTTTGCACCTTGGAGACGGGGCCGAGTTTCGTCTGCAAAAACTCTTCCGAGTCTTCCTTCTCGCCAAGCAGAACGAAATACACCTAAGGCAGTACCGTAGCCTGCTGTTGCTAATGCACCTGCATTGCAGTGAGTTAGTAAGTTCAATTTTTCGGGTGTAGCGGGCAGAACTTCTAAACCTTTGTCGCCGATATCTTTACAAGTTTGCAAGTCTTCTGCTTGAATGGTTTTAGCCATTTCTAACAAAGTTTTTTGCACTTGTTCGACGGAACCGCTAGTTTTCTCGGCTGTTTTGAGCATTCGCGATATTGCCCAAAACAAATTAACCGCTGTGGGACGAGTCGATCGCAATAAGTCCCCAACTTCTTCTAGTTTAGCGAGAAATTCGGTACGATCGCCCGTTTCGATTTCTCGCGCCCCCAAATACATCCCGTAAGCTGCTGCTACCCCAATTGCCGGGGCACCTCGGACTATCATAGTTTTAATCGCCTCAGCCATATCTTCGCAGCGGCTAATTTCGACTACACCGTATTCTTTCGGCAGTCGGTTTTGGTCAATTAGCAGAACTCGGTCTTCGAGCCAGGTGACGGGGGAAACTGGGGAGTTTTGAGCGGTCATCGATTTCAATTATGTGAGGGACAAGTTTCTATGATGCCATGAAGGCGACTATTTCTCTATGTTATGAGCGATACGCTGAATTTGCCAAAATCCCAGTCCTGCGGTTTGAGATTTGAGATTTGAGATTTGAGATTGAATAATTGCTGGATACTTATCACTCTCTGGGTTTGGAATTTGCGTAGAGTTGGATTCTTTTTCACAAAAGTGTACTTAGTAAAAAATAGAACATTAAGTTGTGTAAATTATATTTATATTTTTTGAATAATTTCCGAAATCGGGAACAAGCTAGTTGTACATGAAGTCCTTTTTTTTAAAGTTGAGAAAGTTGAGAATGAAAAAGTGCGATCGAGCAACATTCCAGCTCCAACACATTGAGAAAAATCACAGAAATAGATGATTGTAAAGCTTTGTCTGTGCAACTTTTACTGAGTTGAAGGCGGGTTTTGTGGTAGCCGTATTTGTGGTGGATTGAAGTAGGGGCTATCATCGCACGGAAACAACATTTTGAAAACCTACTTAGGTGCATGGGGTAACAGTAATTATGAAAAACCAACAAATAGTCTTCGTAGATTCAGCAGTTGAAGATTGGCAGAGTCTGGCGGTCGGTGTTAAAGCCGGTACAGAGGTAATTTTAGTCGATCGGGCGCGGGACGGCATCGAACAAATTGCCGAAGCACTGCAGAGCCGCCAAGGTATAGAAAGCGTTCACATTATTTCTCACGGGGAATCGGGAAGTTTGCAGCTAGGGCAAACTATGCTGAATTCCGACAATTTAGAAACATATCGCGACAGTTTGAAACGGTGGTTTTCGTCATCTGTCAACTCAATTCAAAATCGATGGGAAATTCTGCTTTACGGTTGCAACGTAGCAGCAGGTGAAAAAGGAGAAGCTTTTGTACAAAAGTTGAGCAAGTTAACAAAAGCTAATATTGCTGCTTCTGCAGATATTACGGGGAGTGCCCAAAAAGGCGGAAACTGGTTACTTGAATACGCTACTGGAGCGATTAAAACAGGATTGGCGATCGAGCCGGAGGTAATGGCAAATTACGCCCACACCTTGGCAACGTTTACTGTTACTAATACCGCTGACGCTGGGCCTGGTTCGCTGCGAAATGCAATTACTCAAGCCAATGCCCTTGCTGGGGCGGATATTATTAACTTCAACATTCCCGCTGCAGGCGTTCAGACGATCGCGCTCCTCACTTCTTTGCCAATAATTACCGAGGCCGTAAGCATCGACGGCACCTCTCAGCCTGGATTCGCCGGCACCCCGCTGATCCAACTCGATGGAACCAATGCGGGGGCTACAACCAACGGCATACTCATCACCGGCAGTGGCAGCACCATTCGCGGACTGGCAATCAATCGCTTTCAGGGTTCTGGAATCTTCATTTTAGGTAATACCGCCACAGGCAACTCTGTACTCGGCAACTACATCGGCACCGATTCCAACGGTACCGCAGACTTGGGCAACGGTGGCAGTGGCGTAGTAGTTGACAATGCACCGGGCAACACGATCGGCGGGACTGCTGCGGGCGATCGAAATATCATTTCTGGCAACGATGCTTTCGGCGTGTTAATCAATGCCGCAGGTGCCACAGGCAACACTGTGCTGGGCAACATCATCGGCACCAACGCTGCTGGTACTGCTGCGTTGCCCAATACCTTGACGGGCGTGCAAATATCGGGTGGTTCTAACAATATCGTTGGCGGAACCACAGTAGCCGAGCGCAACTTGATTTCTGGCAATGGCAGCGCTGGCGTGTTTATCGATGGTGCCACAGCCACAGGCAACACTGTGCTGGGCAACTTCATCGGCACCGACATCAACGGTACCGCAGACTTGGGCAACGTCGGTTTTGGCGTAGCGATTCAGAATGCCCCCGGTAACACGATCGGCGGAAATACCGCAGGTGCGCGCAACATCATTTCCGGCAATAATGCTTTCGGTGTAGTCATTCAAAACACCCCTGCTACCAGCAACGCTGCCACAGGCAACAGAGTCGTGGGCAACTTCATCGGCACCGATGTCAACGGCACAGCAGACTTGGGCAACACCTTGACTGGCGTGCTCGTACAGGATGCTGCCAGCAACACGATCGGCGGGACTGCTGCGGGCGATCGCAACATCATTTCCGGCAATGACGGTTTCGGCGTGCAAATTCTCAACGCCAATGCCACTCTCAACTCGGTACTCGGCAACTACATCGGCACCAACGCCGCCGGCACTGCTGCCTTGCCAAATATTATTGGCGTCGTTGTAGACAATGCACCCAGCAATACGATCGGCGGCAGTGCCGCAGGCGCTGGCAATATCATTTCCGGCAACAGCAGTCTCAGCGCAGGTTTAGGCGTGCAGATTACAGGCATCTCTGCAACAGGTAACACTTTGCGCGGCAATTTCATCGGCGTTGCAGCCAACGGTACTAGCCCCTTAGGCAATAGCTCAATCGGAGTACAGATTACCGCTGCGGCAACTAATAATGCGATCGGCGGTACAGCAGCAGGTGAAGGAAATATCATCGCCAACAACGGCAATATCGGCGTAGCTGTTGCATCCGGCACCGGCAACAGCATCCAAAACAACTCCATCTTCGCCAACCTTGGCATCGGCATCGACCTCAGCAACAACGGCATCACCGCCAACGATGCGGGCGACGCCGACACCGGTGCAAACAACCTCCAAAACACCCCCGTACTCACCACCGCTACCGCCAGTGCTGGCAGCGTCACCGTCGCGGGAAGCTTCAACAGCACCCCCAATACCAACTTCACCCTCCAATTTTTTGCTAACACCCCCCCCGGCACCCAAGGTCAAACCTTCATCGCTTCTGTCCCGGTAACTACTGACGCCGCCGGCAACGCTGCTTTTAATCAAACTTTCCCAGCAGCAGTCACCGCAGGTCAATTAATCACCGCGACAGCAACCGACGCCGCCGGCAACACTTCTGAATTTTCCGCACAGCCTGTTCCCGTTGTCGTACCCCTGAGTACCATCACTGGTATAAAATTCAACGACACTGACGGCAACGGCACTCAAGCAGCCGGAGAACTTGGCGTCGCCGGAGTGACTGTTTTCCTCGACACAAACGGTGACGGCATCCTCGGTGCCGGCGAAACTTCCGCAACTACCGGGGCCAACGGCAGTTTCACTTTCCCCAACTTGCCCGCAGGTACTTACAGCGTCCGGGAAGTTGTACCGGCTGGAAGCCAAACAACTACGGCTAACCCGGTTTCCGTCATACTGACAGCCGGTCAAACTACTCCTGCTACAGTGAATTTTGGCAACCAAGCAATACCCGTACCGCTGAGTACCATCACCGGCATCAAATTTAACGACACCGACGGCAACGGCACTCAAGCAGCCGGAGAACTTGGCGTCGCCGGAGTGA